>CAZVZT010000058.1:3803-7547 GCA_964631515.1 uncultured Nitrospinaceae bacterium | reverse complement strand
GAAAAAAAATCACTAACCTCAGAGGAACTTCAACAGAAAATCAAGGAACTGGCACCCGAATGGAAAAAAGGGGGAAACGAAAAAGGACTTCCTTTCATTGAACGGATCCAACACGCATCGGTTTATATGGAAGGGATCGACTTCGTGCGGAAGGTGGCGGAAGTAGCCGAAGCGAACAATCATCATCCGGACATTCACATCAACTACAAACGTATATCAGTCCGGTACTGGACCCATTCAGCAGGCGGCGTGACTTTGGCCGACGTGCAGATGGCTCAGAAAATTAATCCAATGTTTCAATAGTAGAGAGTGTAGAATGCCCGCTTCGCGCCAAGACACAAAGGTGCAGAGAGAAAACTCAATTAATCGTTTGCGGTTAGCTAATCACCTATCGTTTCTTCCCGAAGCATATCGTCGAGTGTCTGCCTGCGGCGGGTGAGCAAAACCTGATCACCATCTACGACCACCTCAGGAACCAACGGTTGGGTGTTGTAGTTGGAAGCCATAGCAAATCCGTACGCACCGGCACCACCCACAACGATGAGATCGCCTGCCTTTGGTAAGGGAAGCCGCCTAGGAACTGGCTCCTCATCCTTTTGCGTCAGCACATCTCCCGACTCGCAAACCGGGCCCGCCACTATAATGTCCTGCTCCGGTCCGAGGTCGTCACCTACAAACCATATAGGGTGGAACGACCCGTAAGCCATGGGCCGAAGCAAGTGGCAGAATCCAATGTTTCCCAGTACATAGTCGAGCCGCTTACCATCTTCGTCGAAGGTATGGTTGAGTGCCCGCACTTCCCCGATCAGGTAACCACATCCAGCGACGAATCTCCTTCCGGGCTCGATCTCGCAAACAATCTTTCGCCCAAAATGATTCTCCAGAACCTTCACCCGTTCCGCCAGGATTGCCTTATAACCAGCGATATCTTCCTGCGGTTGATCCAAGTCATACTGGTAGGGTAGCCCGCCTCCGAAGTTGATGACTTCCATGTCCTCGAACTGTCTGGCAAAATCCACGAGCTTTCCGGTAATACGCTTCAGGTGCTCCATGTCACCCCCCGAGCCAATGTGCATGTGCACGCCGGAAATGATAAGGCCGTACTTCTTTGCGATGGCCCGGGCCTCGTCGAGATTCTGATACCAGATGCCGTGCTTACTGTAGGGTCCACCAGTATTGGTCTTTTTCGAATGGCCCGCACCTTCCCCGGGATTGATGCGGATCGACACGCGGTTGTTCCCCAACCCCAGTTCTGTAAACGCACAACCGTATTCCTCCAGCATGCCGAGCGTCCCGCAATTGGTAAAGATGTCGTTCTCCAGACAAAAACGGACGTCTTCGGGATCGGCAAAAACATCACTGGTAAAACAGATGTCTGCCCTCTTGAATCCAGCCCTGAGTGCACGCTTTACTTCAAACACGCTAACCGCGTCTATCTGGACTCCGTGGGCCAGCATTTCCTTAAGAATATGGACGTTAGAGCAGGCCTTCATCGCGTACCGAGCAACGGGTACGAGTTGCTTAATTTCCTCGATCGAGCGACGAAGAGATTCCATACTGTACACGTAGACTGGTGTCCCGAATTCACGGGAAATTTTACGGACATCCACGTCTTCTATCTTCATTTCCTCTCCCTCGAATAAGCTTCAAAATAACCTGAGCTTTATATCACGAATTTGGGCCGAGCCCCATCTCTTTCCCCGCAGTAACCCTTTGAAAACCAAAACAAAGCATTTGACTTTTCAAACAGATAATATAGCTTTAAAAGACCTCTATAAAAAAAATCTTAAGTTTTCCCAAGTTCGAAAAGTTTCGGAAAACCGGGGTGCATTATGAAAAAATGGAACATTGAAGAGTCGCGGGAGCTCTACAATATCCGAGGTTGGGGTGCGGGCTATTTTGACATCAATGACAAGGGAAACATCATCGTCCTGCCCCAGAGCGGAAACCGCCATGTAATCGACCTGAAAGAACTGGTCGAAGACATCCAGGCCAAAGGCTACTCCCTACCCGCACTCATCCGCTTTTCCGACATTCTCAAGAGCAGCATCGCCAAACTCACCAGCGCCTTCAACAAATCGATAGAGGAATACAACTACAAGGGAACCTATCACGGCGTTTATCCGATCAAAGTCAACCAGCAGAGACAAGTGGTAGAGGAAATCGTCAAGTTCGGCCGGCCTTTTAATATTGGGCTGGAAGCCGGCTCCAAACCCGAACTCCATGCGATCCTCGCCATCATGGATAATCCGGAAGCGCTCCTCATATGTAATGGATATAAGGACGAAACCTTCATTCGTCTGGCGATGATGAGCCAGAAGCTAGGCAAGAAAGTGTTCATCGTCGTAGAACGACTGGACGAATTGGAGATCATCCACCGTGTCGCCGAGGAAACTGGCATCCGGCCCAATATCGGTCTGCGCATCAAGCTCGTCAGCGCCGGTCAGGGGCGCTGGGCTGAATCGGGGGGCGAATATTCCAAATTCGGGCTCAATTCCATGGAACTGGTCGAAGCCCTCGCACGCGCACGCGAACACGACATAACAGACTGCATCCGACTCATTCACTTTCACCTAGGGAGCCAGATCACCAACATCCGCAGAATCAAAAACAGCCTGAAAGAAGTGGGGCGTTTCTACGCCGAACTGAGGAAATCCGGATGCCCTATCGATTACATCGACGTGGGCGGCGGACTCGGCGTCGACTACGACGGGTCCCGCTCGACTTACGCATCCAGCACAAACTACACCGTCCAGGAATACGCTAACGACGTTGTATACCACGTGCTCGAAACCTGCCGGGAAGAGGGTCTCCCCCATCCAAACATCATTTCCGAATCGGGGCGGGCGATGACAGCCTACCACTCCATACTCGTGTTCAACGTACTCGATATCACGTCGTTTCCTGAATGGAGTGACCAGATTGAAATTTCTGACGATGCACCGGAGATCGCCCACGAAATCTATGATGTTCTCAACGGCACCTCAAATAAAAACCTGAGCGAGTCCTGGCACGACGCCATGCACCTGAAAGACGAAATACACTCGCAGTTTCTGCTCGGACTCATCTCCCTCAAGGACCGTGCCTTATGCGAGCGCATATTCTGGGGTATCAGCAGAAAAATAGAAAAACTCTCCGACCGGCTCAAGTTCATGCCCGACGAAATCAAATCGCTCAGAAAAAATCTAGCCGATAAATATTTTTGTAACTTCTCCGTGTTTCAGTCCGTGCCCGACTCGTGGGCCATCGACCACGTGTTCCCTGTAGTACCCATCCAGCGGCTGCGCGAAGAACCCCAGCGCGACGCTACGCTTGAGGACATTACCTGCGATTCCGATGGACGTCTCGACCTGTTTATTGGCAACAGTCAGGGCAACGAGGCCACGCTGAGAGTCCACTCACTGGAACCCGAAGAGCAGTACCAGTTGGGTATTTTTCTAGTCGGATCCTACCAGGAAATCCTAGGCGACCTACACAACCTATTCGGCGACACCAATACCTTTCACGTTTCGCTACAGGAAGATGGATCACTCAAATACGAGCAGATTATCGAAGGTGAGAACGTAACCGACGTGCTGGATTACGTGCAGTTCAGAGCAGACGAACTGGCTGGTCGAGTTTCCGGTTTTTTAACCAATTATGTGGAAAACGGCAACATTACACAGAAAGACGCCGACGAATTTTTAGCATTATATAAGGAAGGTCTTAGTGGCTACACCTACCTCTTGAAATAATTTTCGCCTA
>CAZVZT010000058.1:0-3793 GCA_964631515.1 uncultured Nitrospinaceae bacterium | reverse complement strand
CAAACAAAATAGTCGTATATAAAAGGGGGAGTTTCAAACCTTATCAGGAAAATTACTTTTAAACTTTTGGCCTTGCCAGAATACTCACCATCTCCTGATGCACGTACCCATTGGTTGCGAGAACATTGTTATCGTAAATACTAAATGGGCCGCCATCGAAGGCAGTAACAATACCTCCTGCCTCACGGACGATCAATACACCAGCGGCCATGTCCCATGGATTGAGGTGCGCCTCCCAGAATCCGTCAAAACGTCCCATCGCCGTGTAACAGAAATCTATCGCCGCAGAACCCGGACGCCTGACAGCCTGACAGGCCTTCATCAAGTTGCAGAAATGGTCCAGGTTGTCGTCTTCACTGCCGACGATCTTCGGGGTGAACCCGGTCACCAGTAAGCTTTTTTCCAGACTATCAATAGTGGATACTCTAATGGGTCTGCCATTGAGCGTCGCGCCCTGCCCCTTCTCAGCGACAAAAAGTTCGTCCAGATTCGGATTGTATATGACACCGACGACCAGTTCGCCTTCGCACTCCAGTCCGATAGAGACGCAGTAACAGGGGAATCCGTGAGAGTAGTTAAGTGTGCCGTCGAGAGGATCGATGATCCATTTGTTTTTCGCGTCGCCTTGAGTGCCGCCTGATTCTTCTGCGAGGATCGTGTGATCGGGAAAAGATTTTTGGATGCGGTCGATGATTTCCTTTTCGCAAAGAAGATCAACTTCAGTAACGACATCGCCACGCACTCCGCCTTTTTCAGAAATATCGCATATGTTGCCGATGTGTTCACTCTGAATGCGCCCCGCAGCACGGGCCGCCTCCACCGCAACCTGTACAGCAGTTGTCATTCAATCCACCCTCCCCCGACGATCAGGTCACCATCGTAGAATACCGCGGACTGGCCGGGTGTGACGGAAAGCTGGGGCTCGTCAAACTCGATGCGGACGCACCCATCCTCCATCGGTGTCACATGGGCGGGTGCGCCGTCGTGGCGGTAGCGTATCTGCACCACGCACTTGAAATCTTCTTTCCTTGGCAGGTACCAGTTAACCTTCCCCACGACGCAATCCCTTCGGTACAGTTCCTTTTGCGGCCCAACGGTAATCTCATTTTTATCCGGGTCAATCGCCGTTACGTAATATGGCTCTTTCAATCCGCCGAGGTTTAGTCTTTTCCTCTGCCCTATCGTGAATGCTGGATAACCTTTGTGCCGACCCAACACCTTGCCAGATGAATCGACGATAGCCCCCTCACGAAAAGTATCACCGTTTACGCGTTTGGCGATAAAGGAGGGATAATCGTTATCGGGAATGAAACATATTTCGCGTGATTCCGCTTTGTCCGCCACCGTCAGTTCCAGTTCTTTAGCTAACCGCCGAACTTCACTCTTATCCGTATCGCCTAGTGGAAACTCCAGACGCGCCAACTGGTTCTGCGACAGGTTGAATAAGAAATAACTCTGATCGCGGGAGCGATCGCGTCCACGCCGAATCGTAAACTGCCCAGTTACCTCATCCCTAATAATTGAAGCGTAGTGTCCAGTCGCAACCCGGTGGTAGCCGAACCCTTCCGCGCGGGTGATGAGGTGGTCAAACTTGAGTCGCTGGTTACACAACGTGCAGGGAATGGGCGTACGTGCACTCAGGTACTCTGAGATGAAGTAGTCGACGACCTCCTTCTTAAATTCCTTCTCCATGTTGAAAATATAAAAAGGAATTCCAACGCGGTCCGCCACGCGTCGCGCATCGGCGAGATCGTCCAGCGAACAGCAGGTGCCGAAACTCTCATCCGATTCCGAGTTGTAGTTCCACAATTGAAGAGAGATGCCAACCACGTCGAACCCTTGTTCCTTGAGGAGCGCCGCCACAACCGAACTGTCCACACCACCGCTCATGGCAACGACGATTTTTTTCCTATCCAAACTCCTCACACCAAAATGCTCCTATAGCCGATTGTTACGCAAGCGCCCCACCAGAAGACGGGCTCCACTCGTCATTTCTAAAAACCCTGAAGTTTATAAAAAGAAAGGCAGGTATCGCCCAGTTTCCTCTGATCCGTTAACGACAGCTTACCATAGGATTCATGAAGGACATTTTTATGGTGGTGTTCCACCACCACCTTTGCAGAATCTTCCAGCAAGCGTGAAGCCGCAAGTACCGTAAGGCATTCCGTGTACTGCCCCTCCGCAAAAGGTGGATCGACATAAACAATATCAAACCGATATCCCCGCTCTTCAAGCAGGGAAACCGCATGGAGCGCATCCATCTTAAGGAGAACCCAGTCCGTCTCCTTCGACTCCCTCTCGCCGCTCCAGAACCGACATTTCTCCAAATTCGAATAGATCAGCTTTTGCGCCTGACGGTTGTGTTCGACAAACACCACCTTCCGCGCCCCCCGACTGAGCGCTTCGATACCGATTGCACCGGACCCCGCAAACCAATCCAGAATGGATTTACCGGACAGGTCGTGCCCTAGCATATTGAACAGGGATTCTCGAACGCGGTCAAGTGTTGGGCGCACTCGCGCACCCTTTAAGCTCGTTAATTTCGTACCCTTTGCCTGTCCTGCAATCACGCGCATGGATTTGGGTCTCCCATAGTATCGGACACAAGATAGCAGGATTGGGAAGCTGGCAAAAGCTCTTATGGTGGGGGGAACTTGTGCTTGACACCCCTCATAGCAAAACCTATGATGATTTTCTGTAAAATCTAGTGTTCGGGCATTGTCTAATGGTAGGACGTCAGATTCTGGTTCTGAAGGTTGGGGTTCGACTCCCTGTGCCCGAGCCATCTTGTTCACCACCTAAAATACAGTATGGACTATAAACGGAATCCTTTTATCGTAGGACTCTGGGGACCGGCGTACCTTCTGATCGGTGCTCTGGCAATCACCAGCGATTTTTTAATGGCAGTGATGTTCATCTTGTGTACCCTAGGAGTTCTTGGGGCGTATGTGACCGAGTTCCCCATACTCTCAACACTGTATCAGAATGAAATCGCACACAAAACAGCCATCTCTTCGCTGTTAGGAATTGTTCTCGGTATGCTGATCGGGTTGGCCTTTATGGGATCCGGTGGCGAGAGCGAAAGCACCGCTCCGATTTCAACACAGGGAAAACTGCTGGTCACGTGGGGGGTCATGTCCCTTCCATCGTATCCTCTGATGGTGTTTCTCGTGTCAAAGGTAAATAAGCGGAACCTAGAAGAAGAACACAGGGTTCGCGAAGAAAAGAAAAAGAAAAGTAGAGAACGTGGAGGCGGCCCACCTATTATGAAACGCGACGGGTTCTAATCTCATGCTAAGCAACCACGTTTTTCTGAAACAAAAAATATAAGGCCCCATCGTCTAGGGGTTAGGACGCCGGCCTCTCACGCCGGTAACAGGGGTTCGAATCCCCTTGGGGCTACCAACTCAGTTCAATCAGCTCAACGATATTTTGGCCACAAAAAAACAAACCTGACGCAATATCAAACAATTAAAATGGAGAATCTTATGACACACGAGCAACTAGTTTCTGCTTTTGAAACCTACCTTGCTGAAAATGAGAGTTTTGAAACAAAGAATGTAAAAGCATCCGCAGCTCGTGCCAGAAAGGCATTAGCTGAACTTGGAAAACTAGCAAAAACTCGAAGAGCAGAAATCCAAGAGAAGAAGAACAACCTCTAAGAATTACTATCACAAAACCTACCCCCAAGGGGCGAGTTTTCTTCAAACATAACGGTTGCAGCAGGCTAGAAAAATTAAAAAATACTTCCGCCGCGGCATTTGATCCATTAGGGACCCAGCTCCTCTCGGCA
>CAZVZT010000057.1:0-7628 GCA_964631515.1 uncultured Nitrospinaceae bacterium | reverse complement strand
CCATTATTTTTTTGACTCTCGAACCTCAACCCGGAACGCACGAATATAGCCAACTCCAGAGAGTGAATATGAGGCTGCTCGACCGTCACCACCGTCAACCCATTAGCCAATCGATCCTTAAAGGCTTTTCCCATTTCAATTTCTTCAATCACAGTTGAATCCATCAGAGCCCCTGTCGAGTCCAGTCCAAGCCCAAAACGTACCTATTAAAGGAAGCATCCACAAGCTCGGCATTATCTCACAATCAAGACTAACCCTATAAAAAAAACATAGCCACGCTAAGCGAATCAAACACACCTGACCCGGTTACAGATCTTTATTCAAACCGGATCGAATCCTCGCCCAGCACGGCTTCGATTTCGCGAATAATCTCGTCCGACGGCTGAACCTTTAACTCCGGATCGGCCGACACAACACGAACCTTACTATCAGGGAATAAAAACTCAAGGAAAATTTCATTATTTCCCTTATGGGTGGATAGAATCTCACGAATGGTTTTTAGCGTATCTTTTTCCAACCCCGGTGTACGGAAATGGATATGCACTTTACCCTTCCAAAATTCTTTTGCCTGAGAGAGTAGGCAGATTTCTTTTGCGATCACTTTGGGCAGGTTGCCGTCGGAGTCCACGCTTCCTTTAACCAGCAGCGGCTCTTCCTGCAATAATAAGTTTTCCGTGGCAGCGTAGGTCTCCGGCCAAATGATGACATCGATCGATCCCTTCAGATCCTCCAGGGAGACAATGGCCATCCTGTCACCTTTTTTAGTGGTTTTCGGTGAAACTTTGATGGGAATACCTGCGATACTTACGTCCTTCCCCGTACCATTTTCCAATATACTCGCAGAAGAAGCATCGGTGAACCAAGCGATATCATTAGTGAAACTGTTGAGTGGGTGTCCCGTTACATAAAATCCGATAGACTCTTTTTCAAAACACAGCCGTTCTTGATCCGTCCATTCTTCGGCTAACTCGCCTTGTGGTTCCGCACTAATCTCTTCTTCAAAGGTTTCAAACATACTGCTCTGTCCGAGCTGTCGGTCGCGCTGCTTAGCCTGTCCTATTTCCATGGCGGTTTGAAGATCGCTCATCATAGTGCTTCGGCTTTGATTCAGGGAATCGCAGGCTCCACTTTTAATGAGACTTTCGATCATTCGGCGGTTGACCTTCCGCAAGTCTATGTTTCCACAAAACTCCCTGAACGAGCCGAACCGCTTCACCTCCTTGCGAGCTTCGATGATGGAATCAATCGCAGCTGACCCAACGTTCTTAATCGCCCCGAGCCCGAACAAGAGGTGATCGTGTGAGATGGTGAAATCATTCATACTTTCGTTTACATCCGGGGGCAGGACCTTGATTTTCATTTCCCGACAATCGTTGATGTAACGAATGACCTTATCCGTATTGTCCATATCGGCTGTTATAAGGGCCCCAAAAAACTGCAGCGGGTAGTGGGCCTTGAGGTAAGCCGTGCGATAAGAAACCATGGCATAGGCAGTACTGTGCGACTTATTAAATCCGTACCCAGCAAATTTCTCCATGAGATCGAAAATCTTTTTAGCTTTTTTTGGATTGATCTGTTTCTCATCAGCACCACCCATGAACTTCTCACGCTGGGCCTCCATTTCCTCTGGTTTCTTTTTGCCCATCGCCCGGCGCAGGAGATCTGCATCACCCAAGCTAAATCCGGCAAGCGTGCTGGCAATCCTCATCACCTGCTCCTGATAAAGAATAACCCCGTGAGTTTCCCTGAGGATGTCCTCCAATTGGGGCAAGTCGTATTTTTCTTTGAGCGTACCGTGTTTGCGTTTGATGTAATCGTCCACCATCCCGCTTTCCAAGGGCCCTGGTCGGTATAGTGCAAGCAACGCGATGATGTCCTCAAAGCTGTCGGGTTTCATTTTCTTGAGAAGGTCGCGCATACCAGAGCTTTCCAGTTGAAACACACCGAGAGTGCGTACCTCACCAAGAAGCTTGTAGGTTTCCGGGTCATCCATCGCGATTGCTTCCATATCCAAGTCGACTCCCTCGGACTCCCTGATGAGACGAACCGCATTATCGATTACTGTAAGGGTTTTAAGTCCGAGAAAATCCATCTTCAACAAACCCAGTTTTTCGACACTTCCCATGGGGTACTGAGTCACAACCTCATCCACTTCACTCTTCCCCTTGCTGGGGAACTTGTATAGAGGAAGAAAACTCGTCAGCGGTTTGGATGAGATTACTACCCCTGCCGCATGGGTGGAACAATGCCGCGGCAAACCTTCAAGGTTCACGGCGATGTCAAGCAATTCGGTCACTTTGCCGTCTTCCTTCTTCAGAGTGCCGAACCGGGGCTCGTCCCTGAAGGCTTCGCCCAGGGTAATACCCAGTCGATTGGGAACCATCTTGGCGAGCTTGTCCACCTCTCCATAAGACATATCTAGAACACGTCCCACATCACGCAAAACTCCCTTTGCATTCATGCTTCCGAACGTAATGATCTGACTCACGTTTTGACTGCCCCCGTACTTCTCTGTGACATATTTGATAACGTCCTCGCGTTTGTCCATGCAGAAGTCGATGTCGATATCGGGCATACTTACGCGCTCCGGGTTCAGAAATCGCTCAAAAAGAAGATCGTATTTGAGCGGATCAATATCAGTAATGCGAAGGGCATAGGCCACCAAGCTTCCCGCAGCCGAACCGCGTCCCGGCCCTACAGGCACCCCACTTTTGCGCGCATACCCTATAAAATCCCACACGATCAGAAAGTAACCGGGATATCCCATATGCTGGATGATGCCCAGCTCTCCCCGCAACCGTTCTTGGTACAAGTCAGCATCGTACTCGACCCCATAGCGGGTCATTTCCTGAAACCGCTCTTTTAACCCCTCCTTTGCCTGCTCCTCCAGGTAGGAATCAAGCGTAAAATCTTTGGGAAGAGGATATTCTGGGAAATTGAGCTGGTCGAAGTCCATGTCAAGATCACATCGCTCTGCAATCTTCACCGTGTTCTCAATTGCCTCGGGAACCTCTCGGAAAATCTGCATCATCTCCTCGGGCGATTTAAAATAATACTCATCGGAAGGGTAACGCATACGATACTGGTCGCTGATGGTCTTGCCCGTCTGCAGGCAGAGTAGAATTTCATGAGCACGGAAGTCCTCGCGCTCGAGGTAATGGCAATTATTTGTTGCCACCAGCGGGAGGGAAAGTTTTTCAGCAATCTTGATTATTTCCTTATTGACCTTCTCCTGGTAATCCATATTGTGATATTGAAGTTCCAAAAAGAAGTTGCCCTGCCCCATGATGTCCCGGTATTGATCTGCGACCTTAATTGCGCGCGGAATATTTTCCTTGTTGACGTTGTCGGCTAATTCGCCCCGCCCGCAGGAACTAAGAGCAATCAAACCCTCTGCATGCTCCGCCAGCAGTTCCTTGTCGATCCGCGGCTTGTAATAAAATCCTTCCAGATAACCTGCTGTAACCAGCTTCAGCAGGTTCTTATAGCCCGTTTCGTTCTGGGCAAGGAGAATGAGGTGGTAGGAAGCATCCCGCAGTTTATGTTTATCCTTCTTCTCAAAGCGACTTTCGGGAGCGACGTAAACTTCGCAGCCAATAATAGGTTTCAGGCCGTGTTTCTTCGCCCTGCTGTAGAAATCAACCGCGCCAAACAGGTTGCCGTGATCGGTCATAGCTACGGCGGGCATTTTGTATTCCACCGCACGCTTGAACAACGCATCGTGCCGTAACGACGAATCAAGCAGGCTATAAAAGGTGTGAAGATGAAGATGAACAAAATTGGACGGCTTCATAATTCTAAGAAAAGAAGGGTTTTCTATTTCTGAACGGTGGCCTCAGGTTTATTCCATGGCTTTATCCGGCGCAACCCACTCCATATTCAGGGCTTCGGCTACCGCCGGATGCGTCACGTGCCCGTTAAACACATTGAGTCCTTTCGTCAGCTCTTGGTTTTCCTTAAAAGCCTGCCGGTACCCCTTATTAGCCAATTCCAGGGCGTAGGGGAAAGTGGCGTTGGTCAAAGCAAACGTGGAAGTGCGCGCGACTGCGCCAGGCATGTTGGACACACAGTAATGCACCACGTCGTCCACCACATAGATGGGTTCACTATGCGTGGTGGGGCGCGACGTTTCCATAACCCCTCCCTGATCGATCCCCACATCGACGATCACTGATCCGGGCATCATATAAGAAAGCATTTTTCGCGTGATGAGTTTGGGCGCTCTCGCACCAGGGATGAGTACCGCACAGATAACAAGATCCGCGGTACGCAGTGAGTCTATGAGGTTCACCCGGTTCGACATCAGTGTTTTTAACCGCCCGCCATAGAGGTCGTCGAGATAGCGCAATCGGTTCAGATTGACATCCAAGAGCGTTACCGAAGCACCAGTACCGATCGCCATCTTGGCAGCATTGGCTCCTACAACGCCACCACCAACAATAACTACATGTCCTGGATCCACCCCGGGCACCCCGCCCAGAAGAATCCCGCGCCCCCGATTTTCCCGTTCCAGATATTTGGCTCCCTCGTGAACCGACATCCTGCCCGCCACTTCACTCATCGGAATAAGGAGAGGAAGCGAGTTGTCTGGCAACTGCACCGTCTCGTAAGCTATGCCGATGATCCTGCGGTCGAGCAACGCGCGAGTCAACTCCGGAGCCGGAGCTAGGTGAAGATACGTGTACAAAATTTGCCCCTCTCTTAACAAGTCGACTTCTTCAGGCAACGGCTCCTTAACCTTGACGATCATTTCCGCCTTGGAGAAAATATCGCCTCTGCCAGTGACCTGGGCACCCTGCTCCTCATACAATCCATTGGCGAGCCCGCTTCCCTCACCCGCCCCGTCTTCTACCAAGACCGTGTGCCCGCAGGCCACCAAATCTTGAACACCCGCAGGAGTCAGGGAAACCCGATACTCATCTGACTTGATCTCCTTGGGAATACCAATAATCATCCTAAACCTTTTCCTCGAATAAAATACTAACTCTGAATTCCTTGTGAAAACATTTTCCGGGCCAAACCTTTTTGTCTCGGTTCCACCCCCATACCCTTTCCCCCGTCCTTTTATACCGAACTTGACGCCTGCTCTACCACTATTATTTAGCTCAATTTATCCACCAGAAATTTGATCTTTCGGATAAACTTATATAGATTGTTTTCTCTACCCCTTGAGATTCGAACTCCGCTTGGGAAAATTGTGTTGAAAGAAACCGTCAAATCAAAGCTGGAGCAAACCGTTCTGCCACACCTCACTCCCGAGGGGAATCTGCTGGATCTCGAGAAGAAGAATATCGGTCCGGAAGAGTTGCGCCTCTTGTGTGAAGCTGGCAAAGAACTGGAAGCTGTCAAACAGGTTTATATCAGCGACAATGAACTGGGCAGCGCAGAAATAGAAATCCTGTGCCAAAGCCGATGCTTTCCCAACCTAGACAAACTGTATTTGAACCACAACCGGATCGGGGATGCAGGAGCCCGGGCACTGGCCGAATCGGGCCTGGTCAAGAGCCTGAGCTGTCTCATGCTCGAGGCTAATGAGATTGGATCTGAAGGGGCACGGGCTTTTGCAGCCTCTCCCAACCTGAAGAATCTGGATACTTTGTTTCTCGATTCGAATCCGATTGGGCCCGATGGAGCTCGCGCACTGTCACAATCGACGAACCTTTCCAACCTCACCGAACTTCATCTCGACAGCACCCAGATCGGAGACGAGGGGGTCAAGGCCATCGCAGGCACGCACACGCTGACCGGACTGCAGAAACTGTACCTGTGCTCCAACAAAATCAGCAATACAGGGGCGATTGCGCTAGCTCAATCGCCAAATTTAAAGAACCTGAGCTGTCTAAGCGTCTGGCGAAACGAAATCCGCGACGAGGGCGGCAAAGCCATCGCAGAATCACAGGCCCTGATCAACCTAGAACGCTTGTACATGAGCCTAAACCTGATCGACCGCCCAGTTCGCACACTGATTCGTTCCTCGAACCTAGCCTCCAGGCTTAAGACCCTGGTTATGGACTGAGAAGACATGAAATCACTGAGCTTTCAAAAAAAAACTACCGGAGAGTCGCCGTGAAATATAAATTTACATATTCCAAGTTCTTCAATGTGGTCTTCCACATCGGCGTGATCATTAACGTTCTTCTGGTGATCTGGCTTTACTTGATATTTTTTGAGGTGGTCTAAAAAAAGCACGGGGATGATCCTATAGAAAAGGATTCTCCTTCGCCAAGGGAACGTCGGCCCGTTCCCTGGTGTAGTCAGTCTCGGGTTTGACCAGAAAATCCACATTCCTCCACTGGAGATTGTTCTCGGCAATGAGAAAATCTCCCCTAGCGTTCCTGAACGGCCTCCAGGAATGGTCGAGATACACCTCGTTGGGACGAATCCCCGCCTTGTACCTTAGCGACTGGTTCTCCCCGATGTAATAGCCCAAGTAGAAAAATTTCACACCCTGCTCTTTGCAAAACTCCAGTTGTCTCAGGATACTGAACGTACCCAAACTGAGTTTTGAGTCAGCGATATCATAAAAAGTATAAATAGCTGAGAAAGTGTTTTGCGTGTGATCTCCAAGCGCTACACCGATCAGTTTGCCATCAAAATAATATTCAAACTCGATCCCGAAAGCCGTGTTCACGTAGAATGAGAGACGGAAGTTCTGTTCGTCCTCCACATCATCCTGAAGAGGCTTAAACCTTTCCTTATGTCTGATGTAAAGGTTGAATTTTTCGTCCGCGTACCTCGGAGCACCAATCCTGACTTCCAAGTTTCCACAGGACTTGAGTGCGCGCCTCTGACTTCGTGCTATCTGAAATTCGTCAACCCGAACGCGGATGGGGATACATTTGTAACAGTCGAGACAGCGCGGACGAAAATAATAATCACCAAAGTGACGCATCCCGTGCGCCAATAAATACTCGAATTCCACCTCGGAGATGTCTTCTAGAAGGTATTCTTCGAACAGTGAGTTGCGGTCCTTGAAATATCCACACTGAAATGATTTTGAATCGACAAAATGAGCTAGCATAGACTGAATGGGAAATAACCGTAACCGTGAAAAGGCGCCGGATTCCAATAATTAGGGATAAGGGGTCAGTTTAAACCATTTGACTCCGGAAATGTAGGAGAAACTAGGCGGTTCGCCAGCGCCGGCCTCAACATTGCAAAGCAAAAAATTCTGTGGTTAACTGGCTTCGCTTAAAGGTGTGCCTAACAATAAATCCCCATGTTTGACTAGCCCGAACGGTACTTTTCACTCTTTTGGAGTCCACCGTGATGAAAGTATCCATCATTATTCCCACCCTCAATGAGGCTCTGATCCTGCAGGAAACGCTGGACAAAATCTCGCGTCTAGATCCACACGAAATCATCGTCGCCGATGGGGGTAGTCTTGATACCACGGTTCCTATCGCAAAACGGGAAGCCACTCGTGTAGTTGAATGCAAACCTGGCCGCGCCCTACAGATGAACGTAGGTGCGCGCGAAGCCACCGGCGATCTCCTCTTGTTCATACATGCTGATAGCCGGGTAAATCCAGAAAGTTACCACAGGATGATCGAAACAATGCGGTCCAGTGACCTGGTCGGCGGTGCGTTCAGCCTCACCATCGAATCTGAAAAGATCTCGCTCAAACT
>CAZVZT010000056.1:0-7643 GCA_964631515.1 uncultured Nitrospinaceae bacterium | reverse complement strand
TGCAGAAGCCTTAATATCTTCCACAATTTTATCCTTCAAATCGCTCCAACTCGCTTCCGGTTTCTTCGTAACGGTGACGAACGCCGTTCCCGGTTCCGCCATCACAAACACGCTAACCACATCCGCGTTTTCAAAAATTTTTGCGGCCACCGGGAAATCTTTTGCGTCTTCCGGGCTGTTAAAAGTTTTATAACCGGAATCAAGAATTTTTTTGTAGACGTTGAACTTTAAAGCATGCTCATTTGGAGTGGTATCAACCGTTACTTTGATAGACATGATGCGACCTCGTGGCGTTTTGGTTAACTGTTCATAGTATAGCTTTTCCAAACCTCATATATCCACACTAGTTCGAAATCTCTAACCTATTAATTAGTTTGCTATCCGGTTTATTTCCCTTATCGATGATAAAACGTTGGCCGGTTCCTTGCCTCACAATTCATCTAAAAATCTACACCCTTATGGGTACGTGGTCGACACCTATGAATTGCCTCGAAACCGGTTAATTATATTCGGGTTATTACTCTGTGGTGTCAACTGGTCTACATTTATCTGCGCTGGTGACAGGCCTTCCTTTGGTGGGGCGCAGGTCGGTGTAACATTTCTGTGCTCAGTAATGTTGCTTCCATTCTTAATATCAATCATACGTATCCCAAAAAAAATAAAAAAACTTCGCTTTGCAGCAGCAAAAGGGGCTGTTGAATCACAATTGCTTCGGAGGGGAGTGATAGCAAAAATATGGAGTGCTATTAAAATATCGATTATTTATTCACCCGGCATGTACTGCTCTTTATGGGGGTCGACCTATTGGACATCTGGGTCGGGCTATTGGTTCTTCCCTAATCCTTTCCTGGCCGCATACTGGTTTTACGCATCTCTCTATTATTTTTTGCCCGCATATTTTCTGGATATTACGAAGCTTTTCTTGAATACCGACGCGGAACAAGTCATTCGTCCACGGACTACGGTTGGTTCACGTGTACGGCTGATACTATTTTTCTTAGCATTGCTGGGGGTGGCCGCCTGGCTAAATACGACCTGACCCGGCAACCCTAACTTTTCTTGCAGCTGATCCTATAAAGGCCTGTTCGAGGAAAAACTTCTCTCGGTCAAAATATAAACTCCTTTCTAACCACCGTTTTCCCCGTATTTCCTTCCTTTTGCGTAATGTCCCCTGAGCATCATTTCCCGACAGGCGTTCTTATCGAGATCTCGAACTAAGTGCATAAGAATCAACTTTTTACCCACAAAGTATGGAAAGGGGGATTTCGTGGAATACCTAGACCCGTGGTTTCTTGTTTTTTTCATCTCTACCGTGGCTCTCGGCTTTACAGCGTTCGTTATCTACAAGCGCATTGTAGAGAACCGTAAACCCGCGGAAGAAGAAATCGAAAAGAACTGACAGCGATTGCTGACGGACAAAAAAATTAAACAGTTTAAATGCAACCCTTCCCATGAACTGAAGGGGATCGCGGAATCTCCTTTACCCCAGGCCCATGATGGCAGGTGGGGAAAAACTCGGTGTCCCAGCCCGGTCTTGTGCAAACAGAAAATTTTACAAGAGGGTTTCCAGGTTGGCGGGGAGGCAGTTCCTAAAACCAACTGTATGGGACACAAGCCATCTATTTTTCAGAAAGACAAGAGGAGGCAACCGAAAACGAAGGAGATCCAATGCACCCTGACATGAGAAGCAATGGTCACGATACGAATCCGGGGAAGGCAAAAAACATGCTGGATGCCCTGGGGCGGCATGTCCTTGATTCCGGTAGAGAGGCGATTGAGCACGGCGCGGCAAGTTGGCAGGACAAACCTTCCGGTACATGGCCCAAGGGACTCAGGGACACCATTTACAGGAAGTGGGTACTGAGCTTGATTGCAAAGACTAGGTGTTCCGTCGTGCGCGTCGAACGGGATCTTGCCGCGATCATTTCGTTGATCGAAGAGATGGAAAGCCTTGAACCTGCCGGTCACCCAACCCCATCGCGCGATCGCCTGACCGAGTAAATGGAGAACTGAACCATGGAAATTCTGACAGGTGTTCTTTTCCTGATGGCATGGAATCTTTTTTTCATGATGCTGTGAATGTAAATGAACGATATACAGATCTATTTCAGGGATAAATTTTTTCTTTCCAAGTTGATCTTCGGTGCGGCCGCTGTGGTCCTGGCGATCGATCCCGTTCTCTGGCTGGTCCAGACATGGCGTGATCCTTCCTACGACTCCAGCGGCTTCATCGTGTTCTGTGTCTGTGCCGGTCTCTTCCTGTGGAGTGTAACCAGCGAACGCACGGCCCATCATACGGTCAACTTGAGACTGCCCTTGTTCCTCCTCGCCGTTTCCGCCCTCACCCGGCTGGTTGGACAGGTTCTTGCCATCAACGTCGTGGGCGCCATAACACTCGTTCTTGATGTCTACGCTATCGGACATCTCGCTGCAGTTGGATTTAGAAAAAGACCCATCTCTCCGGGCTGGTTGGCTACATGTTTCGCTTTTTCCCTTCCCTTGGAGCGTATCATCCAGCGAATTATGGGCTACGGCCTACAATCCGTTTCTGCAGATGGCGCCTGCACCATTCTGGACAGCATCTTTGATAACGTCCGTTGTAATGGAGTCCGTATCCTGATCAATCACCAGGACGTATTGGTCGACTTGCCATGTTCAGGAGCAAGGGCGCTTCTTTTGGTTCTTCTTTTTTATGCCGTGTGCATGACCGTGTGCCGTCCCGGCATAAGAAAAGGTATTCTCGGGCTCGGCCTCACCTTCCTGTCAGGCATTCTGGTCAACGTACTGAGAATCATCGTTCTTGCGACGGGAATTGCGTATCCCGGGTTCTTCGGGGGCATTGATGTCATGGCGGCGCCGTGGCATGACCTGCTGGGCCTGGCTTTCCTCGCCATAGGGTGCCTTCCCGTTATCTACTGGGCCTCGCTGGTTTACAAACAGCAACGGCCCCCGGAGAAATCTTCCAAGAAAAGAGAAGGACCGGAAGACAAACCCTTATTACGGCTCAACCCCCTGTGGCAGGCCTGCGGGTTCCTGGTCCTTGCCGCTGCAATTATCAGCCTGCCAAGAAAACCAATCGATATAGCTAAACCGAACATCAAGGTCGAACTTCCCTCATGGATTCACGGGAATGTTGCGACTCCCGTCCCCCTGCTTCCAAAAGAGAAGGCTTATTTCACACAATACGGCGGGGCAGCCGCCAAGGCGATCTACGGGGAGCATGGTCTTCTAATTGTTAAAACCTCGGCCCCACTCCGCCACCTTCATTCTCCCGACGAATGCTTGAGAGGGCTTGGGTTCGATGTTCAATATAAAGGTGTCAGCCATCACCCCCTGCCCACCGCGATCTACAAGGCGACAGCACCCGACGGTGCCCGTTACCGGGTTGCGGTCAGCTTCATCTCGAGTGAGGGGCATACCGCCGGCAATGTTTCGGAAGCCGTATGGCACTGGATGCAGCAGCCCGGCAGCATCTGGTACACGCTGCAACGCATTTCTCCATGGAACCTGGAAGGCATCGAAAACGAGCGCTGGGATCGCGCGGTCATGACGGCCATGGACATTCGTATACCCAACCCACCCATTCAACCTATTAAATTCGAAGGAAGCCATCATGACTAAATTCATAACCTGCCTGATCACCTTCTGCCTGACATCACAACTGTTCATTCCAGGTGCCTATGCCATTGTAAGAAATGATCTTGGAGGCACCATAGAAGCCCATACACAAGACGGCCAAAAATTTGATTTGCCCGCATTGAAGACGGACCTGGAAGTTGATGTTGAGGCTGATCTTGCGCGGGTGACCGTGATCCAAACCTTCATCAACCCCACGAAGACACCGCTCCACGCAACTTACCTGTTTCCGCTGAACAAGGATGCGGCGGTCCACGGCATGAAGATGGAAATCGGGGATGAAATCGTGGAGGCAAAAATAAAAAAGATAGAAAAGGCAAAGAAGATCTTTAAAAAAGCAAAGAAGGAAGGCAAGGCCGCCGCCCTGCTTGTGCAGCATCGCCCCAACATGTTCACCCAGAAAATTGCCAACCTGATCCCGGAACTGCCGATCAAGGTCACGTTGGAATATGTTCAAACGATTCCAAAGGTTGACGGTGACTACCGGCTCGTGGTGCCGTTGATCGTTGGGCCGAGGTACCAGCCTCCGGGTTCGGGCAGGGCGCCCATGGTTGCGGACAAGCCTAGGACCGGGGAGGTAAAAAAAGTAAGGAGCGATACCGCTTACGGCCAGTGGGAAATAGAGGCCCTTCCGGAATACCCCCTGGTTTTCGGCCTGGATATACAACCCAACGTTGACAGGGAACGTGTTTCCATAAAGGTGAACATGAAAGCGGGTGTCCCCTTTACCAGCGTGCTTAGCAGCACACACGAGCTGGATATATCGGGAGATGAAAATCACAAGGTCGCCACCCTGGCCGGTGGTAGAACGATCGACAACAGGGATTTTGTTTTGAACTACCGCATGGCCGGGGAGAATACACAGGCAGGACTCCTGGCACACCGGAACGGAAAGGAAGGCTATTTCAGTTTACTGATTGAACCGCCGGCTATTCCACAGACAAAAGATATCACGCCACGGGAGATGGTCTTTGTTCTGGATACCTCGGGCTCCATGGAGGGGGAACCCATCGCCGCAAGCAAGGTGTTCATGCGCCACGCCCTGAGTCGCCTGCGTCCGAATGATTACTTCCGCATCATTCATTTTGGAGACAACGCCACCGAACTCACGAATGGACCGATAAACGCCACGCAGAACAACCTGGGTCTAGGACTGCAACGTATAAACTCTTTGAAGGCCCAGGGGGGAACAGAGATTGTCCCTGCCATAAGGCGAGCCTTCTCCAGTCCCCGTATAAACAAAACACTTCGCATCGTCGTGTTTCTGACCGACGGATATATTGGGAACGAGTCCGGGGTCCTGAAACTCATCAACAGGGAAATAAACGGTGCACGCATCTATGCATTCGGCGTCGGCGCCTCGGTCAACCGCTACCTGTTGTCAGAGATGGGGCGGGTGGGGCGAGGGTTTGCAAGGTACATCGATCCCACCGAACACCCGGAAGAGGCAGCCATCAAGCTTGCCCATAAGTTGGAAACACCTGTGCTGACGGATATTGTGATTGACTGGAAACAACTGAAGGTTTCCGAGGTGACTCCTGAAGTCATTCCGGATTTGTTTGCCGGGGACTCCATCCGGATCCAGGGAAAGTTTGAAGGGGAAGGATTGGGGACGGTCCAGGTAAAAGGAAAGGTCAAGGGGAGAAAGGCTTCCCTGCCCCTGCAGCTGAACTTACCGCAGGACAACTACTACGAAGAGTCCACCTCCGCCATTCCCCTGGTCTGGGCACGCTCAAAAATATCCGACTACATGCGCCAGTTGAATAAACCGACAAAACAGTTCAGTGATGACGAACTGAAGTTCAAGGTCACTACCCTGGGACTCAACCACTCCCTGGCAACGAAATGGACGTCGTTTGTCGCGGTATCGAGAAGGGTGGTCAACCCCCAACCGGAAATCACACCGGACACAACCGTTCCCCTGCCCATGGTCAAGGGTACGACAAAAAACGCTTATCCTTCGTCTGGAAAAGCAAACTCGTCGAAGATGGCAAGCGCAGCCCCAGCGACCGGTACCTCGGGTCCCGCTGGTTCGACCTCCAGCATCCTTGGAAATGGTACAATGAAAAAGACCAGTACCACTCCCTCCATCCTGGGAGATAATATGGCCGCAAACTCCGTCCCGGAACCGAAAACCCTGCTGGGTCTGTCCCTCCTGATGGTCGCCGGTCTCGTCGCCATGTGGTTCATCCGCAGAAAAGCCGGGATTGCAAGCTCCTCAACATGAAAAGGAGAGCCTGCAGATGAAATTAAAAACATTCCTGATATTTTCCTTAGCCGCTCATGTCGTGGTGCTGGGCACGGTCGCGCTGATCCTCTTCAAGGGGCCTCCCAAGCTTAAGAAACAGGTCACCGATTCACAGGCGTTCAAGGCGACCGCCGCGATCTACAATGACGCGCGTCCCATGCTGAACCTCAGGAACACGCAGTGGTGCCTGAACAGCCTGTCCTCCTACCCGATTGAATTTGAGCTCGCCGAGGATAAAGAGGAAGGAAAGTGCAAGGTCGTGAACTCGGTGGAGGTGAAGAAGGTGGGGCGGATCCGTTTTTCCGTTCCCGCGGTCATGACCTGCTCGCTTGCGGAATCGATGATCTCCTGGGAGAAGGAAGTCCAGGAGGAAGCGTTGAGTATTTTCAATTCACCCGTGTCGCGCCTGTCTCATTTCGGAACGTACAGCTGCAGGGAGAACCGAAGCATGCCGGAAGTCCTGAGCGAGCATGCGTACGCCAATGCGATTGATGTCTCCGGGTTTGGATTGGAAAACGGTGACTTCGTATCCGTGCTGAAAGACTGGAACGCTCCCGCCGATGACAGGAAAGCGAAGTTTCTAAGAAACGTTGCGCAGAAAGCGTGCGATCCTTTTTCCCTGGTTAAGTCTCCACGTTCAGACAAACTGCATAAAGACCATTTTCACCTGGATAACGGGGTATACCAAAGATGTCTCGGGTAAAGAAGAGCTTAAAAGAAGGGAGGATTCATGCCGCTCAAACCCTGCCATGAATGCAACGCCGAGATCAGTACCAGGGCCGTCGTCTGCCCCAAGTGCGGCGTCCCCCAGCGAAAGGGCCCTTTCAGCAGAAAGGTCTTACTCTGGATCGCGGTAATCTACTCCGCTCTATTCTGGTTCTTCTTCCATCCGTTCTGGACCGAACAGTGGGTCGCAACCCTCGGCGGGAACTGGATCACCACCTCGAATTTCCTGTGCAGCCTGGTTTATCTCGGAGGAATACTGGCCTGGCAGAAATTGTTTCCCTGAGAACCCGGGAGATAATGAGAGACGGGCCTAGCCGGTAACAATGGCGCAAGCATCTGATTAATAAGAGGGTTTTCTCAACCCATAAATCACAATTTTTTATTGATTTGATAAAAAAAATACTATAGACTTGTTATATTATAATTATTAATACATAGGTATTTATGATTCTAAAAGACAATTTAAAAAGAGCTCGTAAGAACAAGGGGCTGACCCAGCCCCAGTTAAGTGAAAAATTGTGCGAACTCAGCCGCAAGGTTTCTCCACAGCAAATCAGTAGCTGGGAACGGGGGGACTATTCCCCATCCCACAGAAACTTGTCTGCCATATGCGAAATTCTTGGGGTTGAGCATGTGATGCATTCTAAAAATCAAGACCTCGAATCCGGTGGCGGACGTAAAACCGAGGACCTGGCCAGCGAATTTTCAATGGTTGAGAAAAGGAAAGGGGCAATCAGTGCTGGACCCGGGTTGGCCCCGAATGATGAAGTTGACTTTCGATTAGCCTTCAGAAACGAATGGCTGGAAAAACACGGCGGGGTCAGCCAGCTGGTGGCCATGCAGGTGGAAGGCGATAGCATGGAACCCCACCTGCAGGAAAATGATGTTGTCTTGATAAACAAAAACATCAAAGAGGTTAGTCCGGGAGGGGGTATCTATGCCATCAAGTGGCACAACGACATCCTGGTAAAAAGATTACAAGTTAACCCGCAGACAAAATCAGTCTTAATAAAAAGTGATAATCCGAATTATG
>CAZVZT010000055.1:0-7644 GCA_964631515.1 uncultured Nitrospinaceae bacterium | reverse complement strand
CACAGCACCTGGTTTGTCAATAGCGCTGCGCATGCTTTCGGCTACACCAACTTTAAACTGGAAAATGACCTGTCCACCAACTGCTGGTGGGTTGGCCTCATTGCTTACGGCGAAGGCTGGCATAATAATCACCACGCCTTTCCCAAGTCGGCCCGCCATGGCCTGCGGCCCACGGAGATCGATATCACTTGGATGTCCATCTGGGTTTTAAAGAAACTGGGACTGGCAAAGAATGTGCGGGTGGCTAAACTGAAACGCGTTCCCGCCACAACTTCCACGACCCCGGTATTCGAGGGGGAAATGGTCAAACAGGCCGCCTGACTTTTTTCAACGTTTCTCCAAAAAGCGAAATCCAATTTATTTGGATTTCGCTTTTTTATTTCAGCTACCCGATGACCCGGCTGACTCCAGGAAGCCTAGACACCCCCATCTTACTTTCAGCTCTCAAACGTGAATTCAAGGTGGTAGCCCGCGTACTTCCTCAGGTTGATCACGCGGTTTTCAAAAATCAGGTATTGTCCTTTGATTCCCGTAAGACGGTCGGTGAATTCGTATTCCTTATCCAAGTTATGGCTTAAAATTTTATTCGGAACGGATTGAACCGGATAGGTGAATGACCGTACCGGTTCACCGGATAAAGCGTATTGACGCAGGTTCTCTGGAATCCATTCGATAACCCGGTTCCTCATGGCGGGCAGGTCTACTTCCTCCGTCTGCCCCAGAAGCATTTTTCTCCAATTGGTCCTGTCCGAAATTTTTTTCGCCAGGGCCACCTCGATCTGCCCCGAAAGAATGCGGCGAGGAACCTTGGCAATGACTACCGCCTGCACCGCTCCCTGATCGATCCAGCGACCGGGAACGTTGTAGTGCCTGGTAATTCCCACTTTCACGCCGGAGGTCAGGGAAAGATAAACAAAGTGGTCCACGTTGCAGTGGGTGCGATAAAATTCGCGGTCGGCCTCGTTACCCTGATCGTGTCGACACTTTTCCGGGCGCACCGAGCAGATATCGTTTTCCGGTAAATCGCGCGCGCAGGGAAAACAGTATCCGTCGTTGTAGGTTTTTTTAATCCGGCGCCCACACTCGACGCAGGTGATAGCTCCGGAAAACTTCACGGTCACACGGTGACCGACTTCCGGGGTCACGGGAAACGACTCGTCTCCCAGACTCAGGAAATACCGCACGGGGGCGGCGGCCTCATGGGCCATCTTGTGCAACTGCCCGGCAATGACTTTCTGCATGGATTTCCACCCGCCTGTTTTAACCGCATCAAAACCGGTCACGGCGGCTACTTTTCGATGTGAAATAATACAGGGCAAGCAATGCGACGGCAACCGCCAGGATAACGGAAGAAGACTCAAAAACCAGGAAGGAAATTAAAAATAAACTTATATAAAACAATACTTTATAAACGTCACTTCCTTTATCGGCCATGGCTTCCTTCCGTTCGCATCGACTCATTGTAAATCATTTCGCAGTCCCCTGCAGGTGAAGCATGTCAGGGCTCTATTGCGCAGAGCACTCAAGTTACCGGAATCAACCCAAAAAGAGCAGCATGATTTTAAATAGAACTGCGGAAAGTATTGCGGTGAAGGGGACGGTCGAGATCCAGGAAATGAATATCTTGTAGACGATGCCGAGGTTGAGGGTGGGTAACCCGCGCGCCATTCCAACCCCGATCACTGAGCCCACGAGGGTGTGGGTGGTGGAGATGGGAAGTCCCATCTTGGAGCAGATCAGTACAACAGTCGCGGCACCAAACTCGGCGGAGAATCCGCGTGAAGGCGTGATTTCCGTAATTTTACTCCCGATAGTCATCATCACCCGCCGCCCCCAGATGAGGAGGCCGAAAACGATGCACCCGCCACCCATGGCGAGAATCCATACGGGCATTTCCACCTTCATCTGTACGGTACCGCTCTCAAGAATTGAAACCACTGCCGCCAGGGGACCCACAGCATTAGCCACATCGTTGGATCCATGCGCGAAAGCAACATAAAACGCGGTAATGATCTGCAGGTATTTAAAAATGTCTTCTGTGGAAACGAGTTGCTGGTGAATATCCTCTATTGGCACATCCTCAACCCTTCTCACCAGAACCTTGGAAATGACAAATCCGACCGCACCGATCGCCGTGGCATAAGTCATCGCCGTCGCAAATGAAAGGTCGAGGTTGAGGTGTTTCAGTCCCTTGTAGAACATCGAGTTGGCAAGAATCACGCAGACGATCAGCACGATGAAGGGGAGCAGCTTTTTGGCATGCAGCAAAGGGTTGCGCTGGTTGAGTATTTGATGGGTTATAAAACGAAAAATAAAGAAAGCAAACACCCCCCCCATGACCGGGGAGACCACCCAGCTCATAACAACTTTTCCCACCTTGCTCCAGCTGATCGCGTCCACCCCACCCGCAACCATACCGAACCCGATCACCGCCCCGACGATGGAATGGGTGGTCGATACCGGCCAGCCCAAGGAGCTTGCCCAGTGAAGCCAGATGGCAGAAGCCACCAAGGCAGCAATCATTCCGTACACCAAGTGAAATGGGACATCGGCAAAGATCAGGGGGTCAAGCATGCCCTTGCGTATGGTGTCGGACACATGCCCGCCAACCAAAAAGGCACCCGCAAACTCGGCCACGGCCGCGATGAGGATGGCCTGTTTGAAATTGAGGGTTCCCGACCCGACGCTGGTCCCCATAGCGTTTGCAACATCATTAGCGCCGATGTTGCAGGCCATGTAGATACAGGCGGCGATGGCAAAAACCAGAAGGAAAGTACTTAAATCCAAAATAGCCCCTTGGTCTATTTAGTAGATGCTATCAAGTTTTAAGAATTGATCTTAACGGGCAAGAAATATGCGAAGCGTTTTTCCTATTTTTTCCGCCTCATCGGCCACCCCTCCGAGCTTCTTCACAACCTCGTTCATCAGAAGCAGATCGGCGGCGCTCAACTGATCACCTAAGGAAAAAAGTTGTTGGGCCAGCAGAAACTGTTTTTTGTCCGCTTCCCATTCGGCGGTTCCAAGATTCTGGGCCATTTTTTCGACTTTTTCCGCCTCGGCCCCACCGAAGGACGCCTCCAGCAAATCCTCCAGTTCGCGAATCATCCTACACGCCTCGTTGGCTGCGCCAACAACATGGTGTGCCAAATCCATCAGAGACTCGTTGAGCGCCCCTGGGATTTCCAGGTTTTTGATGCGCAAGAGAACCGCCAAGTCCTCTACCGCATCAGCAATATCATCCTGGGCCGACAACAGGCGCATGAAGTCCCTTTTATCTACTGGAAGGAAAATACTCTGTGGCAGGTGACTGCGGATGTCGTCCTTGATCTTGTCAGCTTTATGTTCCAATTTTTCGATGCGTTTGGAGGTTTCCTCAACCTTTTGATAGTCTCTGGCCTGAAGAAACTCGAACAACGGAATGATCTGATTGACACACTCTTGGACCAGGTCGATATGGCTCACCAAGGGCTTGAAAGGCGACTTGGCAAACATCGAAAAAATAGTTCGCATAATATTCAACCTCGCTAAAAGGAGATGAAGTGGATTAGGTGGAAATTGAAAACGGGCTCGATTCTAAAGGTCCCCACTAATCATATCGTCAATTTATAAAATTTACTGGGCAAACACAAGTTAGAAGAATGTTAGAAAACAGAAATCTGCGAACGTCTCTTTTCTATCCCCCCATGATCGCCAGCCAGTCTTCCAGGCGCCGGATTTGCAGGTAGGAATTGGTTTCGCGGACGTTCCCCATCGGGGCGAAAGGCTTACCACCGTAATTATGGCCTGGGTAAAGAACCACCTCGTCCTGAATTTTTGTCAATCGCCGGGTCAGGGTATGGTACATCTCTTCGCTGTCACCCCCTGGCAAATCCACGCGTCCGCACCCCTGCAAAAACAGGGTGTCTCCGGCAACCAGAAAATCACCTACGCGAAAACACTGGGATCCCGGTGTATGCCCGGGGGTATGCAGGAACGTGATCTCGACCGAACCGACGCGTATTTTCTCCTCGCTGTCGGTCAAGCGCAAATCCCCATCCGAAAGGCCCGTAACCTGTTTGAGTCCATCGGCCTCGTGCTTGTTCACATAAACGGGGGCGGGGTTCTTTTCCATCAACTCGGAAAGGCCTCGGATGTTCATACCAAATATACTACCACCGACATGATCCGGGTGATAATGCGTAACCAGGGAACCCGTGAGCTTCATTTCCTCGGTCTCGACGACCTTGAGTATTCCATCAATATCCCAGGCGGGGTCGACAACCAAGCACTCGCGTGTCTGACGGTCCCCGATCAGATAAATGAAATTCGCCATTTGCCGCGCAGAGGAGTCTGTCGTCCCAACATCAACTCCAGAGAGCAGCTGTTTAAAAAATAATGGGTTTTCTTCAGCCACCGGTTTCCTCCTTTAATAGAGGGCTGTCATTTAAGCAGGGCATTGAACAGGTGGGCCAGCCGTACACCCGCCTGAGTTAGACGCAACTCAACAGTCTCCCTCGCCTTCCGGACGTATCCTTTGGTCAGGACACCCGTGATCGTCACCTGCGGATCATAAGACAAATCCAAGGCCTGCCTCCTGGACTCGTTGGCCCAATCGACTGCGCCGGATCGACTCCACAGCAACCGATCCTCAGGTGAAATTCTTAGGGTAAGACGGCGGGCGTATTGTAACAGGTTTTCCCCGTCCGCAACGTGGACCAAGCCGCTGTCCCAGAGAGCGTGCAGGTTGGTTTTTTCTCCCTTGAAAATAACCCTGATTTTATTTCCGCCCCGGTCCTTTTTGTTTCCAAGGTGCAGGGGCTGATGGATATCACCCACAAAGTGCACCAGGTATTTTAAAGATTCGATCCGCCCTTTCCGGGACGACGCGGCTCCAGCTAGAACGCTTGAAAAGTACCGGACCTTTTCCACCACGCATTCGCCGAGCGGGCAATCCCGTTCCCGTACGTAGTTTCTCTCTCCTTCCCGGACATTGGCATAATGCCACCGCCCCTGCGATCTTTTATAGCGAACCCGGTCGGCCCAATTGGCTACATCTGCCAGACTTGTTATGTTAAAATCCTGTTGGATTTTATTTTGAACCCCGGGCGTCAGGTACCGGTCGGCGATCATGCCGATGACACGGTGCGCGTCCGTTCCCCAGGCCGCCACATGGGCAGGCCCGTTGAGCACCAGTATCATCGCCAACCCCAGAACCTTTTCAAAATATCTTGTGCGGAAACCTTTACTCATAGGCTGTCTTTGGAGGCAGTCCGCCGAAGTTCACCAAAGGTCGATTTTCAAAACAACGGTGGGTGAATTTTGAAACCTATTCTATCCTTCTACCATACTTTGCGTTTCTGGGTATTGATCGCCCTCCTGTCCTTGGTGCTGGGGATGGCTTCCATTCTCGCAGGTTTTTTTGACCGGAGCGGCAACACATCTCACAATATAGCCTCCCTGTGGAGTCGACTGCTTTGCCGGTGGAATGGCATTCGAGTGGATATCACCGGAATGGAAAACGTACTGACGGACCGGGCGCAAATTTTCGTCGCCAACCACCAGGGTTACTTCGATATTTTTGCGCTGTCCGGATTCCTTCCCACGCAGATCCGCTGGGTTGCAAAATCCATTCTGTTTAAAATTCCGTTTATGGGTTGGGCGATGAAATCGGCTGGGTATATCCCCGTAAAACGGGACAGTAAAAAAAATTCGTATCAGGCTTTCCTGAATACCATCGAAACACTCAAGGCGGGTAACTCGGTCATTATTTTTCCGGAGGGGACGCGCTCAGAGGATGGAACCATTGGACCCTTCAAAAAGGGCAGCGAACTGTTGGCCCGTCGGTCGGGAGCCCCGCTGGTACCGGTGACGCTGGCGGGCACCTGGAGCATCATCCGGAAGGGCAGTCCAGTCATTCAACCCGGACCGGTTCGAATCATCATTTCCCCCGCCATAACGATCGATTCAAAGAGCCGTGGCGATGAGGAAGAAACACTGAAAACCATCCGCAGCACAATCTGCGAAAACTTTGAGAACTGCCAGGCCCGCGAGCAAACCTAGTCATCTCTTGATGAAGGACCTACTTTTTCTCTTTTTGAATAAATCCCCAAATTTCTCTCGGGTGCTCCCGCAAGTCTTGCAGGTTTCTCCAGACCCCGCGGATCATCCCGGTCTTGTCGATCACGAAGGTGGTACGCTCGATCACCTTAACCTTCTGACCCAGGTCATCCTCTTCCTTGATCACACCGTATAGCTCGGTTGTTTTTTTGTACTCATCCGCCAGCAAAGTAAAGCCCATCTGGTAGACTTCGATGAACTGCTGGTGCGAATTGACACCGTTCCAACTGCACCCCAACAATGCCACTTCGCGGGTTTTAAATTTCCGGTTCCATTCATTAAAACTGACCATCAACCGGGTATCCTCTGGGCTGCTGTCCTGGGCGTAAAAACAGAGAACGACCCATTTCTTATCCAGAAAATCCTTGAGTCTCACCTTCACCTTTTCCTCGGCGGACGGACTGGCCTCTCCCGACTTATATCCATACACTGCGGGCAAATCGAATCCGGGCGCGCGATCGCCTACTTCCAACGCATCAGACATAAAAACCTCAATAGGGAGATAAGTAGGGTATCACTTGCCAAACGCAGCTTTCAACAGCGGTTCCACCTCGCCCTTGGCTTCCATCTCATCCAGGATATCTGTGTCACCATAAAAATTTCCGTCAATGAATACCTTGGGAAGCGTAGGCCAGTTGGTCATTTTACTCAACGCCTCGCGCTTGCCCATATTTTCCAAGACATTGATAACCTCAAACGGGTACCCGTATTTTTCAAAAAACTGGATGGTTTCTACAGTGAACCCGCACTGTGGAGCAGTTTTTGTACCTTTACCATAAATTAGAACTTTGTTCTGAGCAATTTCTTCCTTAATTTCATCATCGATCGAAGACATCCGTATCACTCCTTAAAAAATAAATTAATTTAACCTTAAATGTGTGGCTTTGACAGCGGACATCAATATTATGAGCCCGGGGTTGCGGTTTTGATTTCGGCGGCGTGGATCCTTCCGTCCTGCATTGCCGCATTCAGGGTGGCCTGTACTGCGCGGTGCCGTTCCATGACATTCATCGTTTCAAACGTGCCTGATACCACGTGAATAATAAAGTGGTCGCTCATCCCTGTCTTGTCAAGCGCGCTTACCTCCGCGTCGGGGATTCCCGTTTTCACTAAAGCGGTTAAATCCGGAATACTGATCATAGGTGCTCTTATCTCCTTTTACATATTGAATTTTTTGAACAGGTTGCATTTTATTTGATTCTGTAACCTGTGAAAAGTTTTAAATTTTAAATCCCAGCCTCAGGTTGTTTTCCAGCCAATCTGGGACACAGGTACGATTTATTGTTTTATATTGTTTTTTCACCTGATTTCCCCATTCAGCAAGAAGCTTCCCCGGGAGATTGTTCCCCCCACCCTTTTCCAGTATAATTTTAGAAACTTCCTAGACTTAGGAGCAATCTAATTCTGGTGAGACTCATCCCTTGACAGTAATCAAATCTTGGAGGAACGCATGGCAGTAACAACGGAATTCATCAAAATTTCCCCCGTAGCCCGCGAAGAGGTCAAAAAACTGATCGCGGCCGAAAACAACCCGGAAATCGGGCTGCG
>CAZVZT010000054.1:3777-7646 GCA_964631515.1 uncultured Nitrospinaceae bacterium | reverse complement strand
ATCAGGCCTAATGCCTCCCACGGCCATTAATCTAATCTCATTGAAAGGGCCTCGAATGGTACTGAAGTATCCCGGCCCCATTTGGTTAGCGGGGAACACTTTCACCATCGTCGCGCCACAATTCCAAGCCTTTTCGATCTCCGTTGGAGTGAGGGCACCCGGAAAATATGGGAGGTTCCTTTCACGACAGTATGCAGCGACGGCCTCGTTCAGCGTAGGAGCCACGATAAACTTGGCCCCGGCGTTTACTGCCCGTTCTGCGTCGGCGACCGAAAGAACTGTTCCCGCACCGATACAGAGCGTTTCGGGAAACTTTCTTGTGCCCTCTTCAATAGAGGCGAGCGCCTCCTTTGAATTGAGCGTAAACTCTACGTATTGGAGTCCGGCAGATATGCAGGCCTGCAACACCCCATGGACTGAATCAGAGAGGGCGCCGCGGATGATCCCGAGAACCGGTTGCTTATCAAACTGCACCAAGTCGAAGGATGGATCGCTCATTCATGCACTCAAACGCTGGTCTCGTTGAGCTCTTCATAGAAAGCGGTATAGCCATCCTTCTTATCTGAGTTGCGCAGTTTCATTCCAGCTCTAGGGTGAAGGTCAAGGATTCCTGTAAGCATGTAAGGAATGGTGTATCCCCACTCGATCTCATCCTTCAACTTGACGAATTGCGATTCAAGAACCCCAAGAATCGGTCGGATATCGAATTTTGGGTTTTTAAGGAACCCTAGCAGTAATTCCAAGGGACAATTCCCCGCAGCGCGACCAATACCGAAGATAGTGCCATCCAAATAATTAATTTTTTGAATGATCGCCTCGATCGTGTTCGCAAAAGCCAGCTGCTGATTGTTATGAGCGTGAATGCCAATCTCCTTGGAAGGCATCATGGTTTTGTATTTCTTTGCCATGTAGGCGATCTGTTCAGAATACAAAGCTCCAAAGCTGTCAACAAGGTAAACTACGTCGACTGCACATTCGGATTCAATTTGCTGTAGGGCTTCATCAAGCTCTTGCTCTCGCGCGTGGGAAACGGCCATGATATTGATGGTGGCTTCGTAACCCTTAGCTTTGATCTGGTTGACTAGGTCGATCGCCTTATCGATATCTTTCACGTAAGTCGCTACGCGCATCAGATCAACCAGGCTTTCATTTTTCGGAATAATCGCTGAAGGATCAACCCGGCCCATATCTACCATCACGGAAATCTTGCATTTTTTTTCTTCTCCATTAACGGCATTTTCTACATCTCTTTCGCTACAAAACTTCATGGGACCAAATTCATCGCGACTGAACTGACTTTCGTCGGCTTTATACCCAAGTTCCACATAATCCACGCCGGATTTGTTGATGGCGCAGAACACCTCGCGAACAAAGTCCTCGGTGAATTGATGGTTATTCATGAGCCCACCATCTCGGATGGTGCAATCTAATACCTTTATCTCTTTCCTGAACATTCTAGGCCTCTGAGAAAAAAGCGTTACCCCAAAAAACAGGGGATTCGCATTGATTTTTTATGGGTTAGCTCCAGGATTATATTTTGATTTAACGAGGAGGTCAATATAATTTATTAAAATCAATAGCTTACCCTCGTTCTTAACCGGACACCCGAAACAAGTTGGGACTCGACTAAAAATGGATTACAATTAACACCGGAAGAATAGTTATACCATTGAATTTATTAATAAAACTATGCGTTTCTGGCTAGTCAAACAGGAACCGTCTAAGTACAACTGGGAGCAGTTGGTCAGGGACAAAGAGACCTACTGGGACGGGGTGCGTAATTACCAAGCCAGGAACAACCTTCAAAAAATGAAGCGGGGTGACCTAGTTTTGTTTTACCACAGTGTGGTCGGCAAAGAGGTTAAGGGCATCTGCGAGGTCACCAAGGAATTCTATCCCGACCCCACGTCCGATGACCCGCGATGGTGTGTTGTGGACCTGAGACCAGTGCAGGCCATGAGGTCTCCGGTCACACTTGACGACATTAAGTTGCACCCCGAACTTGAAGACATTGCACTGATCCGGCAATCCCGGTTATCGGTCATGCCCCTGTCTAAAAAGGAGTTGAAAATTATTTTAAAATTGGGGAATACCAGCGTACGTGGCGTATGAAGCATTTTAAACTGGAAAACGCGAACGCACGGTTGATATGTGATGCGATAATTCTCTTTGCCCGCTCTGCGACCATTTCATGAGATTCCTGTTAACCTTACTCCAAGCTCTTTATCTGATATTCCACATATCGGCGGCGGAAGCTGATCCTAGGCCCTGTCTGCAATGGGTGCAGCCGCTTAAAGCTCAAGCCAATCACATCCTGTCCGACGGTGGGATGTGGGCACTTTATGAACGCCATCCGGAACTGAGCAATCATTCGATGGACGCACTTCAGCTGGACTCCCGCATCAATAAGATTATCGGTATGCTCAAATACCTTTGCCAAACCCAGAATGGGATCCCTCTAAATGATCTAGCGCAGTATTTGACATACAACATTAAGACCATGGGGATCGTGAGGTTTCGGGTTGTATTGTCTCAGCTTGGTAAAAGCCCGGAAGAGATAGACACATGGCTGGAGTTTGCTCGTTACGCCAAGCAGCAAGAGTTTCGTCTCCTTGAAATTGATCGCATCCGTGAAGCTATTAATAGTGCCAAGCCTTGGCTCTCTCGGTATGCAAAACTTGCTGACGGAGCTTTGGATCAATCCGCTCACGAATCGCACTGGGAAGCTATCCGCTCGCTAAGTCACGAGCTCGACCAGTTTTTATCGGATACCCCCTACTTGGCCCAAGCCATAGACGAAAACTCACGAGTCCCTTATTGGGATATCAACGAGAGCACCGGCGGATCTTAAAATTTTTATTAAATTCCTATCCTAATCGAGATACGAAAAACCCAACTTATCAAACGGAGAAAACTTAATGGAATATTTTTTAGTCGTAGGCGGAACTGGAGTTATGGGAACGGCAGCAATTCGGGCGGTGCGAACGCACTTTGGCAAGGACGCCGTAATCGTAGCCAACTGGTATGGCAAGGAAGTTTCAGATTTTAAAATTGAAGGAGCCGATCACACCCTCTTTGGTGACATTAACGATCAGGCATGCCGCGAACAGATTAAATCCATCAACAACGGCAAGTATGACTATCTCTTTTACGCGACAGCTCTTGGGGAAGTGGGCATTCCCATTAAGGATGCAACCCAGGAACAGATCGACAAATCAAACCAGCTCTCGTTCGATCCGATTCCCAGGCTGGAGGAGGAACTTGAAATCGGCACGGTCGTGGCATATTCCACGTTCTATACCATCCGCCACCAACTGTGCACCTATGGCGCAATGGGACATTCAAAGGAAGCTATTGAAAAATGGACCGTGTCTCCAGGCCCCTCCCGGCACACCTGCATTCGCGCAGGGCTGTTCGAATCACCTTCTTCCCGGGGAATCAAACTCCTCCTCAGGAAGACAGCTAAAAATCCGGAAAACTTGAAAGACCCTCTTCTGCGATCCTATTTCGAAAATGTACCCTCAAGCAAAGGCATCAAAAGTTTCGAGGAGGGAATATTTAACGAAGAAAAAGAGGCTTACGGCGACTGCAGAACCAACCAAGACCACTTGTACCAAGCGCATCTCGAGTTATTTAAAGCGAACAACCCGGTTTTCGTAAATGTCTGTGGAAAGCGAATTTGGATGAGCGACCAGCCTCTTCTGCTGAAGGACTACTATTGACTGTCTAAAAATCTCCGTTCGAAGGAAAGGCCATGATAGTCATAAGCATCGCTAAGACTCTCAGCGCACCCTCGAAAACGATAACCTGAGTAGGACCGTTGTGATTCCCTACCAACAGAAGAGGTTGGTAGAAAGTAGAAAATAAGT
>CAZVZT010000054.1:0-3767 GCA_964631515.1 uncultured Nitrospinaceae bacterium | reverse complement strand
CGAGGCGAATAGAAATAATTGCCTCTTTCCCAACGCCCTCTTCGATTTCACCTCCAGCTTTTTGGAAAAGCTGAAGACTCATTTCCACGGTAGTTACAACCCATTCCATAAAAAAAGCGGTCTCCCATGAAGAGAAACCGCTCATTGTTATATCTATTATTAGAAAATCAGTTATTTTTTTTTCGGCTTGTAGGGACCGGTTCGCATATAAACGTCACTCATTTTAATATGTTCATCCATCTCAATCTCCTCTTCAACTGTTTTGCTTTTGGGATGAGCATCGAATTGCTTGAAGGCATGGGCTTTCAATTTAGCAGACATCTTCGTTGCCCGACTTTTTCGCACACTGGTTTTCCTTTGTTTTAATTTTTCCTTATATTTAGCCTTATCCGCGTGGGAAATATTGAGGACCACGATATCTCCAAAAAAAGGTTAACCCTGTTTTTTCTGCCTGCAAACTGCTATAAATACTAGCATTTTTCCGGATACTTTCAAAAAAATTATGCCAATCGAACGTATCAAAAAACTGATTTCGGAGCCGGAGATGTCGATGGACGCCCTATCCGGCGAAGTCAATTCCAAAGATCATTTCGAAGTCGCTCGACTGCTCCACCAGCTTTCGGTCGACGGTAAGATCCTCGTCTTCAACTGTCTTGACTCCGATCAAAAACGTCAGGAACTCCTGTATGAAACCGATCAAGACAGCCGATTGGAAATTCAGGAATCCCTTGACCGTGGATACCTTGCTCAATTACTGGGGAAAATGGCCGAAGACGAGGCCACTGACCTTCTTAAGGAGCATAATCCTGAAATCCAGGAGGAGCTCCTTAGCCAAATGGAGACTGGGGATGCCGTCGTCATCAAGGACCTCATTACCTATGAAGAGGAAACGGCGGGCGGACTGATGGTCCCCAAGTTCAAGCAAGTAAGCGCGGAACAACCCGCCCAGAATATCCTAATGCAGATTAAAAGAGAAACTAACTCGGATACGCTATCTTATTTCTACGTCTTGGGACCCCGAAAAGAATTGTTGGGCTACTTCAGACTGCGCGATCTACTCAATGCCCCCACCACGGCCCGAGCTGACCAGTTTATGCGGTCACCCGCACCAAAGGTTCATCTCAACGATTCCTGCGATAAAGTGGCGAGCCTAATGGACAATGAGCACTTAAGCACCGTCCCCGTGGTGGACGATGATAATATCATGCACGGAATCGTGACTTTCGACGACGTCATTCGCATCATGCAGGATCTTGCCAGTGAAGATATCTTCACCATGGTCGGCACAGCCAAGGTCGATCCGTTTGCCAAACGGACGACAAGTAAGATAATGGCCCGCGCACCTTGGTTATTCACGACATTCCTGGGTGGCCTCATCAGCGCCTACGTGCTCAATTTATTTCAGACCACATTGAGCGAGTTCGTGACCATTGTTTTTTTCATCCCATTCGTCCTCGGGCTCGCCGGGAATGTGGGTATTCAGGGATCCACCGTCATCGTCCGGGGTCTAGCCACAGGAGATATCCAAGACGATAATCTTTTTACCGTGGTAAAAAGCGAGCTTCTCGTTGGGATTTCCAATGGTGTGATTTTCGGACTACTTTGCGGTGGACTGGTGACACTAATCGCCGAGCAGGTGCTTGAGTCGAATCCACTCCTTGGGCTGGTGGTGGGGGCGGGCATCGTACTCGCGGTAGGTATCGCCTCGGTCATTGGTTCCACGGCGCCTATCCTTTTCTTAAAGGCTGATATCGACCCAGCTATCAGTGCGGGACCATTCGTCACAATAACCAACGATATCGTTGGTATTGCTGTTTATCTGACGACAGCCTCTTATATATATTCGTTTGTCTGAATTGAGGGAATCAATCTTCTCCTTCTCCATCCTCCGCCATCTCGATTTCCATCAACACAGAATCTACTTCGACGTATTCCCCCTCGGAAACGTAAAATTCCTTAACCCGCCCCTTCACTTCTGACAAAAGGGTGAAGTACCCTTCCGAGATAATTTCGGCTACAGGCATTCCCTTTGAGACCTTGTCGCCCTGCTCTACCAAGTATTTGTCCACTTTGCCCGACGTCATGGTTGGATACATGGCCGACATCAGAATATATTCTTCCATAGGCTGCCCTTTAACCTCAAGAACTCCTCCATGCCTCCCTGAATGGAATTGCCAACTACGGGAGCCAAAAAGGTTATAATTATGTTTGAATTATCAATATCCTGTTGAGTTGATACCTGCCTCAAATATAGAGGATATACTTATGAAATTAAATGTTGGCGATGCGCTGTATGAACCACTCTCGAGCAATAACGGGGAAGTCACAAAAATTTATGATCAGCCCGATGGCAAAATCGTGAAGATCCGCTGGCGATTGGACGGACATCTCCCCCATGACACAGAGCACACTTATAAGAAGGTTTTGCGTTGCATTAAAAAAGGAGATTATCAACATACCCCGAAAGTCTCCGTCTGAACCTACCGGGCTGGGGGCTCCACCTCATTGACACCCCTACACAGAAATGATTCTGAGTGACTGTTGAATTCATTCACTATCTCAATGACACCATCGCAGGCATTCGAATATCCCCTCCTCTATTGTTCATCCCAATAAGCCATGTACTAAAATCCCGTTGTACGACGCAAATTATTACCGTTTAAGCAACCAGTTCAATCTGACGACAATGTACTTCACCCGATAATTTCACTTCATCCAAACCGAACCGCTCCTTGAGCTGAGTGATATTTTCGCGATGGCTCCCGGTGTAAATCGAAACACTTTTTAATGGAACCTTAAATAAAACTCTTTTTGGAATCTGATCCAAGCATTCGATTTCAGTAATCATTCGCTCGAGCCCGATCCGGCAATCTGCAAGATACCGTAAAGACGGGTGAAAAGGCCCGGCTACAAAATTTTCTATTAATGATGGATCCGGTTGAAGTCCTACCCGAACTACTGGAATCCCAGCTCGGTTAAAAGATATCAACGCTCCTTTCAGCGCATCTAAAGTGCGCTCGAGTGTCCATGGAGCATAACGTCCTTGTCGGTACATTTCATACAGCGGAGTGTGGCGCAACACTAGGGTTGGGTACAAACGAACAAAATCGGGCGCCAAGGCAACAACATCGCTCACCGATCTAAAGAAACGCTCCTCGCTGTCCCCGGGCAAGCCCAGCATTAACTGCAACCCGAGCTTGAAGCCGAATTTCCGGATTAGAGAAACTGTCCGACGCAATTCATCTAAAGAGCAGGGCCTTCCAGAAAGCTCAAGCACTTTAGGATTGGTGGACTGGACCCCCAATTCCACCGTCTCAACCTTATGAGCTTTCAATCGCTTCAAATCATTCGGCCCCACCATCACAGGATGAGTGGAAACCCTGACAGCATGCACTCTAGCGCTATCGATCCAAGGCCGTACCAAAGTCAGTAGAAATTCCTGCCTTGCATCGGGCAATCCGGTAAAGCTCCCTCCATAGAACGCGATTTCTCGCCGGGCAAACCGGCCCAACTGATCCGTCGGCCCCAGATAATCACTTAGGATCCTGCGAACTCGACTTTCGTCGGCACGACGGCTGGCACCGGTTATATCGGGTTGGGAACAAAACACGCATCGGTAAGGGCAACCCTCATGGGAGATAAAGACAGGAACGACTAACACCTTCCCACTTTTCATTACTTACCCGGAAAAAAGACTCTTAATCGGATTGTGAAAGATATTTTCCCAATGCCATCTGGGCGGCATTTTGCTCGGCTTCTTTTTTAGT
>CAZVZT010000053.1:0-7910 GCA_964631515.1 uncultured Nitrospinaceae bacterium | reverse complement strand
AAGGCAAAAATCGCTTGGAAGAAGGAAGAATAAGTAGTGTATAGGAAATTAGCTAATGGCTGAATAGAGCTTCACAAAGATGGAAGCAACAGAACGGATATAGCATTAAAGGGAGGTCCGCCGAGTCTTTTGAAAAGTTTCTACCGGGGGTCTTGTCAATTTCCTCTTAGAATGTTACAGAATAATGAGAGGTCGCTTATTCTGCGGCCTGTGCTTTGGGGAGAGCGTCATGCAAAATAAAGGATTTGCCGAAATTTTTAAGTTGGTCAGCATTTTTGTTTTTGTTGCTGTTGCCTTGGGTTTTTTCGCCAGCATTGGTATTTTGGCTGCGGTATCCTTCCTTAGGTTGTTCGGGATTGAAACCCTTTAAAGAAACATTTCCCATTTTGCTCTTAATGCAATTTTCTTATTCCGAAAGCTTCCCGGAATAGGTGACGCATGACGAATAGAATGTTCTCTTTTTTCTCCGTCAGGCGGCGTAACGTATAGGGTAGCCAAGATTTCCCGTAGGGCACGTATATTCGGACCTGATACCCCTTGTCCAGCAAAACCTTGTGCAAGTCCCGCCGGACTCCGTAGAGCATTTCGAAATAGAAGGATTTCGGGTCGATATTTTTTCTTGCGGTAAAGTCTAGAATTTCCGCCAGCAGATATTCGTCATGCGTGGCGATGGCCGGGAGGAATCCTTCCGTGAGAAGTTTTTTTGCCAACTTCAGGAAGTTCGCGCGAATGTCATCCATTGATGACCATGCAATCTTTGGCGATTCCTTGTAAGCCCCCTTGCACAGTCGGACTGAGATGCCATTCTCGATCAACCTGTCTACATCGTTGGCCGTGCGGAATAGGTAGGCTTGCACGGCTTGGCCCAGGTTTTTGTGGGGTCTATGTAGTGCAACACATAGATCAATTGTTGACTGAGTGTAACCCGACCCTTCCATGTCGAGCCTCACCGTATGCCGGGATGCGGCGGCGAGAAGTTCTGAGATATTTCTCCTGCAGATTTCCCGGTCGATATCCAATCCCATCTGGGTGACCTTGACCGATAGGTCAACGGGGGAAGGCCCGTTGTTGATTTCTCTCACAAGGTCCAGATAGGCCTTCTGAGCGCGCTCCGCCTGCTCCTCCCTGTGGATATGTTCGCCTAGGATATCCACAGTGGAGAGGTACCCCGACGATTCCAAGGCATGGATTGATTTTAAGGCCGTGGAAAGATCTTCCCCGGCGATGAACCTCTTGGCAAACGGATATAAAAGACGCATAATTGCCTCCGGTTCATGGAGTCTTCCAAGGCGATTCCATTAGACTTCGGAACCCATCCTCTCTGCTAATATACTACTTCATCGGTCTCTCTGTTTCGAGGGAGTAAAATTTTTGTTAGTCAGGTAATGGACTGCTGATAGATTGACTGGGGTAAACTGAATTTTTTATTTGATCGTTTCAAAGGGGGAGAATTATGTCGCTCGAAGAAATCCTTTGCTTAGGGGTGTCCGGATGTGTTGTGCTGGCGGGTATCTACTATTTCTACTCTAAAACCAGTTCGTCTAAATAGACTGGGGTGGCCTGATTTTGGTTGGCCAGGCCCCATTGTCTTGTTCCTTCCTGCGTTAAAATGCGTGGCAGCGAACAAATGACTCGCCTGAAGAGAAAATTTCCGGATAGCTGGTTTTGCATTTTTGTGCAAGGGGAGAGTCTTTGGGTTCGTTTAAAAAAATTGGACAGCGCTGATGAAAATGACAGCCTGATGGCGGATTGAGCGGAGAAGGAACATCACCCGTTACCGGCTCGAAGGGTTTGCGCTCCTCAAGATTTGGGATAGCCTCCAGTAGAGATTTGGTGTAAGGGTGTTTTGCCTTGCTGAATAATTCTTCGACCGAAGCGTATTCCACAATGCGTCCGAGATACATGATGGCTACTCGATCGGCCATGTACTGTACCACGCCCAGGTTGTGAGTGATGAACAGGTAGGTGAGGTGCCTTGCGGCCTGCAGTTCATTGAGGAGATTCAGCACTTGGGCTTGGACTGAAACGTCGAGGGCGCTTGTCGGTTCATCGAGAACGAGAAATTCTGGCTCCAGAATCAGCGCCCGGGCAATGGCGACCCGTTGTCTTTGTCCTCCGGAAAATTCGTGCGGATACCGGTCGATGATTGAAGGGGAAAGACCGACTTCATTCAAAACATTTTCGATCCTTTCTCGTTTTTCCGTGAGTCCTAGATTTGGCAGGTGCACGCGCAGTCCTTCCCCGACAATATCCTCAATTGTCATGCGCGGTGACAGGGAGCCCATGGGGTCTTGGAAGACAATCTGCATTCGGTTCCTTATCTGTTTTAATTCTGTGGTATTCAACTTCATGACATCGTAACCGTTTAAGAGCACCTGACCGCGGGCTTCGCGGACCAACCTGAGAATAGATTCCCCAAGCGTTGTTTTGCCACACCCCGATTCTCCAACGAGTGCTAAGGTTGCTCCTTTCTGTAATTCCAGGTCCACGTTGTCGACTGCTTTTACGTAATTGGCGATGCGAAGGAAAACTCCCTTGCGTACCGGGAACCAGGTGCGTAACGATTTGACAGTCAGCAACGAATCACTCCCCAATTGACGTTCCGGTTTAGGAATGCGTTCATGGGCTGTTTCCGCTATGGCTGCCCGGCCTTTTTCAAATAGGTGACATGCAACAGTATGGCCTGACTCCAGGGTATATTTTGGGGCATCGGTTTGATGACAAATGTCTACCGCGTGTTCGCACCGATCCGCGAAAAGGCAGCCCTCGCTGTATTCTGTGGCGCCAGGAACCATTCCGGGAATAGTGTCGAGTAGATAGCCTTTGTCTTCGGGTTTAGGAATGGAATCGAACAGGCGCCGCGTGTAAGGATGCGCCATCTTTCCGAACACCTGGTCCCGACTGCCATTTTCGACAACGCGTCCGGCGTACATGATGCAAATATGATCCGCCATCTGGTTGACGATACCCATGTCGTGCGTGATGATAAGAATCGCCATTCCTGTTTCCTTTTGCAGATCGGAAATCAATCGCAGAACCTGTGCTTGGATGGTGACATCGAGGGCGGTGGTCGGTTCGTCGGCGATGAGCAGTTTCGGTTCGCAGGCCAGTGCCATGGCAATCATCACGCGTTGTTTCATACCACCGGACAACTCGTGCGGAAAATTGTCAACGCGCTTGTGCGGATCGGGGATCCCAACGTGGTCGAGCAGCTCGATAGCGCGTTTTCGCGCGGACCCTTGGCCGATTTTTCGGTGCTGGCGTAGGGGTTCCTCCAACTGGTTGCCGATCCGGTAAAGAGGGTTGAGCGAGGTCATGGGTTCTTGGAACACCATGGCGATATCGTTTCCGCGCAGGGACTGCATCTCTGCCTCTGATAGGAGCGAAAGATTTTTGCCGTCGAAGAAGATTTCTCCTGATGGATGAAAACCATTTTCCGCGATGAGGCGGATTAGCGAAAAAGCTGTCTGGGTTTTGCCACACCCAGACTCACCAACCAGTGCCAGAGTTTGCCCCGATGCTAGGTTGAACGAAACCCCGTTCACCGCCTTCGCGGTTTGATCAAATCCAACTTTGAAATGGGTATGTAGGTTAATGACGTCAAGCAGCATGGTTTATTCCTAAACGCTCTTTCTAGGGTCGAATGCGTTACGGATACCTTCGCCGACAAAGGTGAGCATCGTCAGGGCGATTGTCAGAACCGTGAACGTCGGGAGTAGGATCCATATGGCCTGCAGGTTGGTCTTTCCCTGGGCCAACAGCTCCCCGATACTGGGGGCGGGGCTCGGCACGCCGAGGTTTAGAAAATCGAGGCTCACTAGTGCTAGGATGCCTGCTGTAACCTCAAACGGGAAAAAAGTAACCACTGGAGTGAGGGCGTTCGGCAGGATGTGGCGGCGCATGATCTCGAAATTAGACACGCCCATCGCCTTAGCCGCCTTCACGTATTCAAAATTGCGAATTTTTAAAAACTCGGCGCGGATATAGGCGGCGATCCCCATCCACGCTGTCAGGTTGAGAATGAGAAACAGCAATAACGCGGAGGGGACCAGAAACGAGCTCAGAATGATGAGGACATAGAGTCGCGGAATCGAGCCCCAGACTTCGGTCAGGCGCTGGCCGATCAGGTCGACCCAGCCGCCGAAAAACCCCTGAGTGCCGCCAATCAAACAACCTAGCAGGGTACCGGTGATCGCCAGTGAGATGCCAAAGATCATGGAAATACGGAATCCATAAATAAGGCGGGCCAAAACATCACGCCCCCGGTCATCAGTGCCCAGAAAATGTCCATCGGCCCAAGACGACTCGATGAAGCGATCCGAGCCTTCAATCAGCGTTTTGTAGGGAGCCGCGAGCACGACCGTTCCCGTTTTGCTTTCTGTAGGTATATATTTGTAATCATAGCGAACCGGAGGCCACAGAGCCCAGTAGTCTCGTGGTTTCAGTTGTGCCATAACAGGCTCCGTGTTTATTGCGCGAGTAGGTGCAGCTTCGGAAGATTCTTCCTCAAAATCTTCCAATTCTAGAGAAAATACAGGTTCGTCCTCTTCAAAATCATCAAGCCCAAGATCGAATGAGGTGCTTTCAGCTTCAGTGTCCTTGGGAGGCGTGTTTTCTGGAACTCCCTCCAGCAGGCGCGTGAATCGTTTTGAAAGATAGTCGGGTTCGCTGGGGAGGGTGCCACCGAAATCCTGTTCGTTATAGGTGACGAAGATTGGGAAGTAAGGTTTGCCATCAACGACGAGGAGAAGAGGGCGCACATTGCATACCAGTTCCGCCGGAATTGTCATGATAAAAAAAGCCGCAAGGATGACGAAACTAGTAAACGCTCTCTTGTCGCGTGTGAATCGTTGCCATTTTATTTTGAAATCCTTATTAATTTTCATCTTCTATTCTTAGCAGTAGATGAACCCGGTTCATTTGCCTGTGCTTGCCCGTAAAAAACTATCCCTGTGATTCGTCGAAAGAGATCCGCCGGTCGATCAGTACATACGAGAGGTCGGTCAGCAGTTGCCCAACCAGCCCCATCAGTGAAAACATAAACAGCGTTCCTAATACGATGGGATAGTCACGCTGGATGACGGCTTGGTAGGACAAAAGACCAAGTCCGTCGAGTGTGAAAATTTGTTCGATCAACAGCGATCCGGCAAAGAACATGGCGAGAAAAGCGACTGGAAATCCGGTGACGAGCGGGATGAGTGCGTTTTTCAAAATATGCTTAAACAGGACAGTTTTTTCTGTTAGACCTTTGGCGCGGGCGGTGAGAACGTATTGCTTTCGCGTTTCCTCAAGGACTGCGTTTTTGGTGAGCATGGTCAGCGTAGCGAATCCGCCCAGGATGTAACAAAAGAGGGGAGCAGCCAGGTGGTGCAGGTAGTCCAGAATTTTTTTCCACAAAGACCAGTCCTCGTATCCTGGAGTTCCGGCCGATGTGAGGCCGGACAACGGGATAAGGTGAGCCACGGCGCCGTCGCCTGGGCCCAGAAACACGATTACAAAAATTCCCATGACGAACCCAGGAATGCTGTATCCGACTAGAACGATAAGGCTGGTTGTCGTGTCGAAGCGGGTTTCGTGCCGAATAGCTTTAGCGATTCCGAGGGCGATGCAGATGATGTAGGTCAAGAAGAAACTGCTAACGCCCAGGGAGGCGGAGACGGGAAGTTTTTCCTTGATGAGTTCCAGTACCGATTTGTTTCTGTAAAACGAGTCGCCGAACTTGAAGACGAGAAATCCTTCCCAGTTAGCCCGTTTGAAAATACGTTCGGCAAATGGGGCTTCAGGGTTTTGTGGGGTGTGCCACAAGAGCGTCCTCAGGTAGCGCTCCCAGAGCGGGCGGTCGAGGTGGTAGATTTTCCTGAGTTGCTCCAGATGTTTAGGATCGATTTCACCCGGTTTGGTAGTTGTTCCTCCCAAGGCGCTGCCTCCGGCTTCCGAGAGCACTCCAGCGTGGCCGCGAAGCATCGATTTCATCTGGTCGATAGGACCACCGGGAACGAACTGGATGATCAGGAAAGTGATGGTCACGATCCCGATCAACGTGGGGAACATCAGTAGAAGTCGGCGGATGATATAGCTGAGCATGGATACCTGGAACAGGGAGATCGCGGTAAAAAAAGATTTTTTCAATACCCTGCAAAATCAGGCAAGAATCTGCTGCCTGACGCAAGGCAATAATACAACCAATTCTAATTCTTGGAAAACGATAAAATGAGAACGCCTGGCAGGCTCATTTCATTGTATTTGGGTCGGGGGTTGTATTTTTTTTCGACCCTTGGGTTCGAAAGTCTAAACAAGGTGTGTTTTGGCTAATATTAAAACAGTGAACTTCCAACGGAACGGGCTTCTTTCAACTTCTTCGTTTTGTCTGCGTCCCACCACCACCACTCGATGATGTTGTTGATGACGGCGGACTGCGACGGGTTCACCCCAGGCCGCGAAAATTTATTCCAGTAGACGATTCGGTCATAGGCGATGTACCAGTGCGGAACAATATAGAATTGGTGTGTCAGTATCCGGTCCATTGCCTGGATGGCGTCAACCAGTTCCTTTCGGGAACCGGCTTCAGTAATGCGGTTGATCAACTCGTCGACTGCTGGATTTTCGATGCCCATATAGTTTCGTGTGCCTGGAGTTTGGGCAGCTTCGCTTCCCCACATATACCGCTGCTCATTTCCAGGTGACCGACTTTGTCCGTAGCCGACAACAATCATGTCAAAGTTGAAGTTTCTCAGACGTTCTTCGTATTCGGCTACTTGCATTTTCTTGATTTCCATGTCGAAACCAATTTTTCGTAGATTATTTTTGTAAGGTTCGACGATACGTTCAAAACCAGCGCCATCTAAAAGTATTTTTACTGCCAGGCGCTTCCCATTTTTAACGCGAATGCCATCTGCCCCCACCTTCCACCCCGCGGATTCAAGAAGTGAATTGGCGAACTGGATATTTTTTTCCTCTGAAAGTCCCTGACCCGGCGCGCCGACCGGTTTACTGAATACGGTTTTAGGCACGTAGGCGGCTCCATGTTTCTCCCTTAGCTGTGTCAGCAACTCTTTCACCTCTCCGTTTGGGATCCCCTGGGCTTTCATTTCAGGGTTGTTATCAAAGAAACACTCATTCCGCGTGTATTGACCGTAGAAGAGATTTTTATTGCTCCATTCGAAATCGAAAACCATGGCAACGGCGGCCCGAACTCTGCGTGATTTAAAAATATCGTTCCGCTGGTTCATAGCGAATCCTTGCATGCCCGCTACGCGGGTATGGGGAACCTCTTCGCGCAGGTAATAGCCTTTCTTTACAAAATCTCCTTTAAAATCCAGTGCCCAATCCCGCGAGCTGTTGACCAGACTGGCATCAAAGTCTCCGCCCTTGAACCCCTCACGCAGAGCCACGGGATCGAGATAAATTTTCCAGGTGATCCGGTCGAAGTTGTATCTCCCTTTGTTGATGGCTAGGTCCTTTCCCCACCAGTTCGGATTTCGCTGAAGCGTGATGTGCTTACCAAATTCGAAATCCTTTACCATATAAGGTCCGCTTCCCACAGCAATGCTGTCGAAGTCTGACCCAAACGATTTTCCCTTTTTGCCGTAGACGTGTTTGGGGAATATAAGCATTTGTCCCGTGATCAGTGGTAGTTCCTGGTTGTAGATGGCAAACGTGTATTTCACCCGGTGGTTGTCGAGTTTTTCGACTTTTTTAATGTCTTTGAAGTACTGTTTATAGATAGGGTGGTATTCCGGTTCCTGGATCAGGTCGAAAGAGAAGACGAAATCGTCGGCAGTTACTGGATGCCCATCGGAAAACTTTGCGTGCCTATGAATGTGGTAGACCATTGTCATTCGATCCTTGGCCAACTCCACTTTTTCGATTAGGTTGCCGTACTGGGAAAAGGGTTCGTCGTCGTCAACCGA
>CAZVZT010000052.1:2523-7951 GCA_964631515.1 uncultured Nitrospinaceae bacterium | reverse complement strand
CATACGCTTTTTTTAAAGTCAAGAAATTTACCGCTTTACTTTAAAGTGGCTTGTTGGAAAAGAAGGGATAGGAAAAAGTGCTGAGAGGCCTTGTTTGGGAGAGAAGCGAACAGGCTCAGGATAACCTAGCCCCGGCGTCTCGTTCAGTGATGTTGATACAGTGGATGGAGCTCCATCGCCATGTTGAACACCCATTGGAGATTAGCGAAAGTCTGCAGTGATTTAGAGGCGGCGTCTTTTACTTCTCGGGTAAATAAACCTGCTAGTTACTATTCAACATCAATCCGGAAAACCGATTTATTAGTCAGTTGTTTTAACTCAGACTTCAGCGAGGGATTTTTTCTTGCGACCGATCAGGATCAGGTTGCGGAAATAAATTATGGAACCAACGCTTTGACCCAAGATGAAAACAGGGTCCTGCCGATGGATGGAGTAGGTCAGCAGGATCATGCTTCCACCAATACTGAAATACCAGAAGGCCAGGGGGATGGTGCTTTCACCCAGCTTCTCTGATACGACCCATTGGACCAGAAACCGCATAAAAAAACATACCTGCCCAACGAAGCCAATAATTATCCACGCGGTCAGGTCGACACTGATCGACTCACCCAAATGTAGCGTCCAAAGGACCTCGGTCATGCTTCATTCCTCCTAGAAAATATTGCAGTGATTGTGCGTTAAAGTTTTTTAAAGTTGAGGGTCATCCAATGTATGAATTAAAACGGATTTTGTTCAGTCCGGATACTCAAGTCAAAGACCCATCGCTAGAAAGAAATCAATCTTCTTCAACGATGTCATAGTTGATTAATCGTTTTTTCATCCACCGAATCGCAAGAAGGTCGATGAAGGATGAAAAAGCGCGGTTTCGAATATTGTATTTTGAATACCCATGAATTCTGGGGTGGTGGCTTACCTTGACCTGGGTGACGCGGAACCCTTCCATTTTCATCAGTGTGGGGAAGAATCGGTGCAGCCCCTTGTACAGCTTTACTCGGTCAAAACACTCGCGCCGAAATGCTTTGAGCGAGCAGCCGGTATCAGCGATGGATTCATCGCTCAGCGAATTGCGCACCGCGTTTGCGATTTTTGAGGAGATACGTTTGACCCATGGGTCATTGCGCTTGTGCCGCCAACCGCACACCACGTCGTAATTTTTCATCTCCCCTAAAAGGAGAGGGATGTCGGCAGGGCTGTTCTGTAGATCTGCGTCCATGGTGACGATGATGTCGCCACGTGCCTTGGAAAACCCGGCTGCAAATGCTGCCGTTTGACCGTGATTATGTCCGAACCGGATAAGACGCAGATGCGAATTTTTACATTGTAATGTCCGGATGAGTTCTGGGCTTCCGTCCTGGCTTCCGTCATCGACCAGTACCACTTCATATTCACGGTTGAGCGGTTGCATGGCCTTTACAATTTCCTCTTCGAGCAGGACGAGATTTTCCCGCTCGTTGTAAACGGGGATGATGATAGAGATTTCTGGAGTGTTTGAATTATCTGATGTGCTCATTGATGCAGGCTCGTGCTCAAGGTCATCCACAGGTCGGTGTGGAAGAGAGTGATTGGGCGGCCAACTGGCCGCAGGCGCCGAGGATGTCAGTCGCCCGGTTTTGTCGGATAAAGACAGAATAATTTTTAGAAAGCAGGTACTCCTGAAAAGAATGAACCCGTTCCTCGCTTGGGGGGCGGAACTCCGACGGTGAAAACCAGTTGAACGGGATCAGGTTGAGCTTACTTGGAATCCCGTGTAGAAGCTTTGCCAGGCGCCGTGCGTCCTCGTCCCGATCATTGACGTCTCGGAGAAGGACGTATTCAAACGTCAAACGCCGCGTCGGTTTTAAAGGGTAATTGCGCAGGCATTCCATCAGGTCTTCGATCGGGTACTTTTTGTTGATGGGCATGATCCTTTCCCGCGTTTCATTGTCGGTTGCATTGAGTGAGATGGCGAGATTGACATGAAGATCTTCCTGTTGAAACTTCTTAATCAGGTCAACTTGTCCCGCTGTCGATAGCGTCACCTTGCGTGTAGAAACCTTCAGCGCTTCCGGTGCGACCATCAGGCGTACAGCATCGACAGTGGCGCTATAGTTATCCAGCGGCTCACCCATTCCCATGAGAACGATGTTGGTGATGTGATCGTTCTCCGCTAAATCCTCATTGACCGCCATGTATTGTCCTATGATCTCCGCAGCGGTGAGGTTCCTCTTGAGTCCGAGAGTTCCCGTCATACAAAAGGCGCAAGCCAGTCGGCAACCGATCTGCGTGGATACGCACAGAGTGTTGCGCGAGTCCGAGGGCATCCACACGCTTTCGATCGTCAGCCCATCCTCAAGTTCGAACAGGTACTTGATGGATCCGTCCCGTGAAATGGTCTTATTCTTGATGTGAGGCAAGGCAATATAAAATCGTTCACTCAGCTGGCCTCGGAGCGCCTTGGATAGATTGGTCATTCGATCGAAATCGCGGGCCCCATCATGGTAGACCCAGGTGAAGATTTGGTGCGCCCTATAGGGCTCTGCCCCCCACCTGCCGAGGGTGCTTTGGAGGTGGGCTTCCGGGAACCCGATTAAATTATTTTGTTCCTTTCTTGTTGGGAGAAAGTTAATTATTTCAGACATTTATATTAAAACGAACCGGTGTGTCGGATTGGGGGGGAACCTCAGAGTTTTGAAGTTAAAATGTACCATGAATAATATAACTAATTGAATTTCAGTAAGCTATAACTTTAATCGGATGAACGGCAATTCCCCCTGTGTTAGAGGCCTTCCTTCGGACCTTAGTAAGAGGTAACGTCTTGATAGCAATCTGGTTGACTTCCTAAGCAGAAGATTGGCACAGGCCATGGATTATTCCGGCCTCAGGCAGTTTTTGATACTGCCGACGCTAAGCCTTCCAAAGGGTAGGCCTCTGTTTTGGGAGCCGGTTCCGTGGCGAAGAAAGCGTTGTGCATTAACCTCATCATTCAAGTACAGTGACTTAAACGTTTGGTTTTATCCAGGGTAAAACCTGGTAAAGGTATGAACCATCACCCAGGTATTGAACAGGGAGATGACCAGCGTGCAGGTAGCGAGTCCGAGCAGAGGGGATGGAACGGCGGGTAGGTCTCGTTTTTTCAACCACAGAGATGTGGTGATCAAACTCAGCAGAGTAAGTAGGCACGCCCCCGCAGAATAAATAACGATTTGCCTGCTAAAAACGACATCCGAATTCATGTGATTAAGTGTGGCCACAGACCAACCCAGGGGGAAAAGTGCGATCAGGTAAGCGCCGAGCGCAGGGGAGTTTTCATGGTTCCTGTAGCGCCAGACAAACCGAAACCCGAGGATGGCAAGGGCCCCCACGAGGATTGATGCCAAGAGAATATTTGTGTCCTCTTTCCGCTTTTCGGCACGGATATAATTGAGGGCGCCTAGGACATACCGGGAAACTTCCTCTTCGTCCATCTCGTAGAACCCGCTCCGGTTGGTGTCATAAGCGAAGACGCGCGCGGTGGTTGATTCCGCCGGCAAGGAAACAGCACGGTACTTATCGGGTCCCGCTGATTCGATTGCCAGGTAGACAATGCCTGTGTGGTATTTTAGGTTGTATTTTCCCAACTGGGCCAGGTTGGTGGCGTACTTGTTATTTTCCGAACGGAAAGTTTCCTGGATTTTCATCAGATCGAGCAAGGCTTGGCGGGCTTGGACATCGGCACTGTGTTCGAAAACAGGGGCGCAGGACGAAAGTAAAAATAGCAACACTGGTGTCAGAAAAAAACGAAGCGTTTTAGAAATTTTCATGAACAAGATCGAGGTGGTTGATCAGGGTTTGGCCCGAAGGAATGGTGGTTTGAAAGGTTAAGATGTATAGCATAGGAATCCGTAGCAGGCAAGTATGCGGGGAAAGGTGAAATCCTTCTAATCCCCACCCTTAAAATAGGGGGGGGTGAACACATCTCCTCCTTCTTAAAGGGGACCGGGAAGATTTAAAAATCGTGAATTCGACCTCACACTTAAATTATACGGGCAGCAGATAGAAAACCTCTTATGCACGGGGAATCAATTTTTAAAAAATTAAAATTCGTTACCAGTAATGCCGATAAAGTGCGAGAGGCGTCGGAGATTCTCGGCCATCCGCTGGAGCAGGTTTCCTCTGTAGCGGTTCATGAGATACAGACCCACGATCCTGCCGAGACCGTCAAGCACAAAGCGAGGCAGGCTTACGAAGAACTCAAGTGTCCTGTGCTGGTCGAGGACTCAGGGCTCATCTTCACCGCTTGGAATGGGCTTCCTGGTGCACTGGTCAAGTGGTTCGAGGTAAGTGTTGGGTGTGAAGGGTTATTGAGGATGCTGGATGGGTTTGGTGATCGTGAGGCCTGCGCCGTTTGTGTGGTGGCAGTGTTCGACGGACGGGAAATTCGTATGGCCAAGGGCGAGGTCCGGGGCAGCATAGCCGATCACGTGCGGGGAAATAATGGATTCGGCTGGGATGTTATTTTTATTCCCGAAGGGTACGAAAACACTTATGCCGAGATGAAACCCAGTGAGAAAAATGCCATCTCTCATCGACGCCAAGCGTTTGAAAGTTTAAAAAAATACCTGTAAAAGAAGGGGCGGGTGGTCTCTGTCTGGTATGAGCGTCCCTTTGCAAAATTGATGTTACCGGAAACAACGCATTCACAATTAATCTGACACTAACTCTGTTTTATGGCTCTAATTTTTACAGTCGATGATGATCCGCAGGTGAGGGGGTTACTCAAGGTTCTATTCGAAGACCGAGGGTACGAGGTGGCGGCCCTTGAGAGCGGTGAGCAGTGCCTTAAACGGCTTGATGAGGACCCAGCCGCCGTCCTCCTCGACAGGGTGATGCCGGGGATGGATGGCCTTGCAACGCTGAAACGGATCCGTGAATCCCATAAAGATCTTCCAGTTATAATGGCTACGAGCGTTGGCGATGCGCAGGGCGTGGTTGAGGCGATCAAGCTAGGCGCGTTTGACTACATCGTCAAACCCTTTGACGAAACCCGACTCTTCACTATTCTTGACAAGGCCCTCGAACAACAAGCTCTCGTCGGGCAGGTGCGCCACCTTCAAGCTGAATTGAAGCGGGCGCAGGGTGTCAACGGCATTGTTGGAAACAGCAACGCCCTTCGCCAAGTTCTGGTGAAAACAGGTAAAGTGGGTAACAGCAACGCCGGGGTGCTTCTTCTAGGCGAGAGCGGGACAGGAAAAGAACTGGTTGCCCGCGCCATTCACGAGAACAGCAATTTTGCCAAAGGACTTTTCGTGGATATTAATTGCGGGGCTATTCCGGAAAGCCTGCAGGAAAGTGAATTGTTCGGCCATGCGAAAGGAGCTTTTACCGGAGCGGTGGAAACCCGAAAGGGCAGGCTGGAAATGGCCGACGGCGGAACACTTTTCCTTGATGAGGTGGCAGAGATGTCTCTCAA
>CAZVZT010000052.1:0-2423 GCA_964631515.1 uncultured Nitrospinaceae bacterium | reverse complement strand
GCCCGCTCCACCTTCTACCGTATGGTTAAAAAATACGGGCTTAAAAAGTAGACTTGGGTCGTCAGACCCGCTGGTTCAGACACCTGTATGAGCCAACAAAATCCCTCCCATTCCTTGGATTTAGTATCCCAATAACGGGATTTCTTTGATATAGACTCGCAGCCATCCACCATAAAAGCATTGAAAAATAAGTGTTTAAATATTTTTTTATGATTTTTCGTGTCGAGGTACGTCTCTTGCTCTTAAGTAGGTAGGAATGAAGGAATCGATAGCGTTTACTGGTTGCAATGCGGCAACGATACGCGACGGGCTAGCAATGCCTGATCAAACTTGGATGTTACCTGTAATTTGAGAAAGGAGCTCGACATGCTCTACGAAGTAAGAGTTCGCGATGGTGAGGGAAAGCTGAAAAAAGTGCTCACGAGCAAAAAACTGAGTAAGCGGCACTGGAAACTATATCCCGAATATCACAAGGCCCGCCCGGGAACAAAAAAAAGTTTCAACGCATACGGTAAAACAGAAAGCAGTTACGATCCGGACCTTAGAAAGTCCGGTTATGGTGATTATTGAGTCCTGCATGTTTGATTAAAGCCGCCTGTCTCAACCCGGAAGAGTCGCAATGTCCCGCCCTCCAGCGACCATCATCCGGGCCGGGAGCAACCTCCTCCCCCGGCCCGGCCCCGGGGTTGAGCTGGTGAAGACGGGAAGTAAAAAGCAATAGGAAGATTAAACATGGAAAGGATGGGGATGAAAAAGAAGATAATTTTGTTTGTTGCAGTTATCTTCACCCTGACCATGTTTGGCTCGGCCTGCGCTGCGAAGAACTGTCCTCAACCCCGTACAACCAAGTCCGCGCCGGCTGCGATTGCCAAGAAAAATAATATGAAAAAGGCCGACGCGGCCAATGGGAAGAAGATTTATCACAAGACGGCGAAGCCGATGACCTGCAAGATGTGTCATGGCGACAGGGGAGCAGGTGATGGCAAACTGGGCAGGGCTTTTAAATCTCCTGTGGCACCCCGCAACTTTACGTGTAAGAAGACGATGAAGAAAATTTCACCGGGCCAGATGTTCTGGATTATTAAGAACGGTTCGGATGGTACCGGTATGGCTGCTATGAAGTTGAAGGACAAGGAAATCTGGGACGTCATCAAGTACATCCGAACAGACTTCATGAAGTAACTGAAAAATTGGTTTGGGTTTGGGGGTAAACTGCCAGTCGGTGGTTTGTCCCTTTTTTTGTTTGGGTCTAAACCAAGGGAATTTCGAAACTGAATTCGGTGCCTTTTTCAGTTTCACTGCGGACCTTCAATTCTCCGTGATGGGCATCGATCATTTTTTTTGCGATGGCTAGGCCTAGTCCGGTTCCACCCTCTCCGCCGGTGGGTTTAGAACTGAGCTTCCCGAACGGCAGGAACAGCTTGTCCTGTTCCTCTTCCTTGATACCGGGTCCTTCGTCGCGTACGGAGACTTGGATGCGCTTGTTGGTCTGTTTCAGGTGGATATAGATCCTACTTCCAGGGGGTGTGAACTTGATGGCGTTGCTCAGTAAATTGTCGAGAACCTGTCCAATTCTCTGCGGATCGAAAGAAAACTCCGGTATATCCTCTAGACTCGTAAGTAGTTTTATGTTTTTGCCCTGCGCCATGTAATCGTAAAGCCGGACGCGTTCCTCAATGAGCTCGCCGATGGAACTTGATTTTGGGCACAAGGTGAGCTCTCCGCTTTCAATGACGGAGAGGTTTAGGAGGTCATTCACTAGAGCTAGCATATTACCGCTGGCACTGTGGATGATCTCAAGGAATTCCTTGCGTGCCCCTTCCTCCAACTGGTCTCCTTTACTTAGGAGAAATTTGGAATAACCTTGGATGGAAGTGAGTGGGTTGCGCAAGTCGTGAGAGGCCATTCCAAGAAGTCGGTTTTTCGTGTCGTTTAACTCGGAGAGTGTTTGGTTCTGTTCTTCTAACTTGTTTTTGAGTGTCTGTAGTTGAATGTGTTTGCGAATCCGGGCGCATACCTCTTCTTGACGAAACGGTTTAGTGATGTAGTCGACACCGCCCGCGGAAAGTCCAATGACGACATCTTTGGTCTGGTTTTTCGCTGTAAGAAAAATGACTGGAATGTTGCAGGTTGATTCGTCTTCCTTTAATCGGCGGCAAGTTTCGTATCCGTCGATTCCGGGCATCATGATATCTAGCAATATAAGGTCGGGTTGAATTTCTGAGGCCAGATTGAGCGCATCTTCTCCGCTGGTAGCGACCGAAAGCGTGCACCCTTCCGGTTCCAGAGTTTGGAAAAGGATGTCGATATTAGCGGGGGTGTCGTCCACTACTAGAATTTTTATTGGTGTGGAGGGTTCAGCTGGAACATTCATATTGCGGGTGCCTTCTGGGCATTAAGTGATTTGCAGAATAGAACTTTTC
>CAZVZT010000051.1:6372-7960 GCA_964631515.1 uncultured Nitrospinaceae bacterium | reverse complement strand
TGGATACCGGTAAACGAATGCCAGCGTCGGGCCGCCTTGAAGAAATGACTTTTGGGCATGTTAACGGGGATGGGTTCCTGGATCTGCTCGGGCTCAGCGATGAATCCCATAGACCTCGGCTCTGGTTGAACCAGGTCAACTGATCCTGAGCCGATGCATAAGAATTATTTCATTCACCCTGCTCTAGCTCTATAAACGAACCATGTCTTATTTAAAAAAACTTACGTTCCTTAAAGTTTTATCCACGATCGCCTGGGCCGACGGTGAAGTGACCCAGTCGGAGTTGAATATTCTTAAATCTTTTTATCGAAAATTCAACTTGGATAAGGACGAACTTACAGAACTAAAATATTATTTGGCGGCACCGGTTTCGAAGAAAGAACAGGACGAATTATATTGCCAGCTGATCGCTGAATTGAGTTCCCCGAAGGAGAAAGAAGAAATCCTTCACGCCCTTGAAACCATGGTACAAGCAGACAAACGAACAGGCGGGGAAGAAAAAGACCTCGTTGATAGGTTTCTGGATTTCCTGAAGAAATCCTCTCCAACTAGACGGTCGCTGGGCAGGATGCGCAACTTGCTGCACAAAACTATCTTTGCCCATGCGCGCGACAAGGATCCGGAACTGGAAAAATATTTCAAGCGCCGGGTTCTTAAAAAAATTGAATTGAAGACGGCTAGGCAGGGGGTCAAAGTAGAGGTGCCGCACGATAAGATATATTTTATATGTCTTTTTGGGACACTTCTTGCGGCGGTTGCCCACGTTGATGACCATTTTGACGAGACGGAGCAGAAAGCCCTAAAGAAAGTTTTGTCCGACCACTTTTCTTTCACCGACAAGGAGTTAAAAGTGCTTTTTGAAGTTGTGGCCGAGCAGGCTCAGGGCGGGTTTGATTTTCATGAGGTGACCGCCGAAATTAATCGCCTCGCTACCTATAACGAGCGGTTAAAGATGACCGATTGTTTGTTTGCCATAGCTGCGGCCGATGGAGAACTCTCTCATGACGAGGCAGAAGAGATACGACGCATCACCAAGTCTCTGCGTATCCCTCACAAAGCGTACATTGACTCTAAAATGAAAACCCTCACCCGTCTGCGATGACCTTTTCAGTGAAAACCAGCTCCTTTGAGATGCAGACAGCTGGATTCGGCGATATTCTAGATATTACCCGTCAGGTGGCGAAAGGGGTTTCTGGCTCAGGACTTTCCGATGGCACTGCGACGGTTTTTGTGCCGGGTTCTACGGCCGGTATCACCACTATTGAGTATGAACCGGGAGCGGTGGAGGATCTTAAAAAAGCCATTGAGCGGCAGGCTTCCGCCAACCTTCATTATGCCCACGACGCAAGGTGGGGCGACGGTAATGGGTTCTCTCACGTGCGTGCAGCCCTGATGGGAGCCTCCCTGACTATCCCCTTTACCAGAGGTGAGCTCCAGTTGGGAACTTGGCAACAGATCGTCCTTTGTGATTTTGATAACCGGGCTCGAAAACGCGAGGTCCTGGTTCAGGTGATGGGAGTTTAATGAAGCAGCCCAGAAAGTTCTTTGGAACCGTATTTGAGTATTGCACGGTTTGCCAAAGCACCTA
>CAZVZT010000051.1:0-6272 GCA_964631515.1 uncultured Nitrospinaceae bacterium | reverse complement strand
GAAAAAGGAGACGGGGAAGGGCAGGCTGACTTTCTGGCGGAAAAAACCTTGAACCTGAGAATTTTTCCTGATGAAAATGGAAAAATGAACCGCTCTTGCTTGGACGTCGGAGGCAGCATCTTGGTCGTTTCTCAGTTCACTCTCGCCGGTGATTGCTCACGGGGGCGCCGACCCGGATTCGACCGGGCAGCAGCTCCTGAAACGGCGCGAGCCTTGTACGAATATTATGCCCGCGTATTGGGGCGGTCCGGGCTCCCCATCGCTATGGGGCAATTTGCGGCGAATATGAAAGTATCCCTAGTCAATGACGGACCCGTCACTTTTTTACTGGAACGTTAGGCTTGCCGGATTCCAGCGTAATTCCACAAAGTAAAAGTCAATACGGTATAGAAACATCCGCAATGGCTACCGCGCACAATTTTTATATAGACGGATGGGTTTTTAGAAAGGTATCGATGCGTGAGCGAGGTGCATGAGACCGGAAGGAAAAAATCCGATCAGAAGGATGGCGAGGGAACTGACGGCGACAATGGCGCCCATTCCCCGGTGTACGACGACCAACTCCCCGCTCTCGTCTTCGTGGAAATACATCATAACGATGACCCGCAGATAAAAATAAACGGAAATGACGGTCGCAATCACGGCCATTATGGTGATCAGGATGTAACCCTCTCGGATGGCCGCTAGGAAAACATATAGTTTGCCGAAGAATCCTGCGGTCGGGGGGAACCCGGCTAAAGACAGCATGAACAGACTCATGGCTGCTGCGAGCATGGGTCTTTGTTTGGCCAGCCCCTTGAACCGATAGATCGAGTTCCCTTCTTTTCCTTCACCCTCCATGATAAAAACTACCGCGAATGCCCCTATGTTCATGAAGAGATACACGCTTAGATAAAAAAGAATACTCGCCACACCGTCCTCACTGTTGGCCACGATACCGATTAACAGGTATCCCGCGTGCGCAACACCCGAGTAAGCCAGCATGCGTTTCACGTCATCCTGAAAGATCGCCGCAATATTGCCTACGAGCATCGTAAGTACCGACACCCCGAAGAGGAACGGCATCCAGATTTTGTCAATTTCGGGAAACGCTGTGAAGAAGATTCGTGCGATCAAAGCAAAAGCTGCTGCTTTAGTGGCGACTGACATGAACCCGGTGATTGGAGTCGGCGCTCCTTGGTAGACATCTGGGGTCCAGGAGTGAAACGGCACCAGGGAAACCTTGAAGGCCAGCCCGGCGAACAGGAGTCCCATGCCGATATAAACGAGCGTATTGCGGCTGTAAGGATTGGTACATTCGCCGCTTTCACTGCAATGCAGCAACTGGCCGATAAAACGAATTTCCGTTGTACCGGTTCCGGCGTAGATGAGAGCCATCCCGTACACGAGAATGGCCGAAGCGAATGCACCGGTCAGCAGATACTTAACCGTCGACTCCTGAGACGACAGAGTCGCCCAGCTCAGTTCCGGAGTGTTGGAAGGATGCTCCCGTCCGGTTCCATGCTTGGCCGAGAATCCACAAAGGATATAAAGCGAAATCGAAAAAATCTCCAGGGAGATAAATGCGGTGATCAGATTTCCCGACTTGGCGAGAAACATCATCCCCGCGACCGCCATAAGTACGAGTGCGAAGTATTCGGCTTTGTTCTCATGGTCCGCCTGCGGGTACCTTACTGAACCGAAAACTGCGAGCAATGCCATAGTCAGGAAGATGATGTTGAATCCCTGCCCGAACCGGTCATGGATCAGCGACTTACTGAATATGTCTGGAGAGACACCGCTACCTGCGGATGGGGCACCGGTCCATAAGCCAATCGAGAAAAGGAGCGCGAGCACGATTCCCACCAGTGCCGCCTTCGACAGGTACGCGTTGACATTGAAGGTTTTCTTTAATCCGATTAGCAGAAGGAAAAATGCTGTAAACAGAACTATCAGTTCTGGTCCCAGAGCTGTCCACTGCATATCTTCATAATTGATTTGAAATTCCATACGTTTTAACTCGCGAGCAGTATATTTTTGCAAGAAAAAAGAACGTTCTTAACCCCGCCCAGTCTCCTCCTGTATAGGGAATCTTGTAAAGTATTCCCCTGGTTTTTTCAAGTGAATGTTGTTTTTTGGGCCAAAAGTTTGCATAAGGCCCAACTGTGGTTCCTATTTTCAGGCGGGTTTCCCAATAACCATGGATCAGGGACTATGAATGGGGCTAATCCACTTGAGGGTAGACCTGCCCCGCTTCCAGTACAACCCATTTTTCAGAGGTGTTGCCGAGTACTAGGTCGAGGCAGTCGTTCAACTCGATTAGTGGGAGAATGTCAGAGGGAAGGTGCAATCGTACTACCTCATCCTGGTGGCGTCCCTTGAGAGAAACAAAATTGCCGTCGATCTTCTTCACCGAAAAAAAGTCGGTGACCGTGTTGTGAATTCCCGGCGGATCGTTCAGGACACGGCCCGATTCATTATCGAGCATATGGCTCAGCGTAAGGCACCGGTCTTGCGTCGAGTAGAGGTCTTTCACCAATTGAGAGAGGTTGGTTCTGGCTAACCCGTGGGCGATGTCCTTTTTATTCAGCCAAGTGAAAAAAGAATAAATGTCGAACAAAACATGGTTGATCGCACTTTTTTCCGTAACCGAATTGAACGGAAGGTATGCCACGATGAAATGGCTGAGATGCGAAGGTTCGATATCGAGCGGTTTTGCGGTGAGGCGAGGCGCACCTGCCTGTTCCTCGCAGGCGAGACCACATTCCATTAGGCTCGAATGGAGGAGAGACAGGCTATTCCCCAGTTCCGGGGTTCGGCTCTCGCTTACCGGTTCACCGGGGTTGGTTTGTGCGTACTCGTTCATGAGTTCGTAAAGAGTCACCGCATTATTCTCCCGCTTTCCTAGTGGTGACGAAGCATTCTTTGAGCACCTTTAAGAACTTTTCGAATTCTTCGTCCTGAATATTGCCCATATTGGCTATGCGGAAAATCTTATTGTTAAACAGCCCTTGTCCCGCATAAATGATGAACCCGTTTTTTTTTAAGCGATCATGGAGCCACGGGTAGGAGACGCCGTCGGGAAGTTTGAGTGCGGTGAGGCAATTTGACCTGTGGCCTTCCGGAATGAGAAGTTCGAGTCCGATTTCATCGAATCCTTTGCGCAATCGCTCTGCTGTGCGGCGGTAACGCGTAATACGTTTCTTGACCGTTTCTTCAATCAGTTCGTCCAGGGCGGCGTCGAAGGCATAATGAGTCTGGATCGACGGGGTAAATAGGGTATCGCCTTGTTCTTGGGTTTTGTGGTGATCTGCTAGATTGAAGTAAATCGACCGTGCGGGAATATCCTTCACCCGGAACAGGTCCTTCTTTCTATGTAATACGAATGAGACGCCCGGCAGGCCATGGATACACTTGTTAGCGGTTCCGACGACGAAGTCAATTGGGTATTTTTCTAAATCGATGATGTCGCCCCCCAGGCTGCTGATGCAGTCCACTACAAGGCGTTTGTCATATTTCTGGGCCAGTGCAGCGATTTCCTGAAGCGGGTTGAGGAGCCCGGTTGTGGTTTCATGGTGCACCATGGCAACCACTTCAATCGAGGGATCATTTTTTAGTGTGTCTTCGATTGCTTCTAATCGCGGGAGTTCGCCCCAATTATAGGTCAGTACACACTTGTCCATCCGGTAGACATCGGCCATCTTGCCGATGCGCTCCCCATACACGCCGTTTTGGATCACCAGCATGGACCGGCCGGGAGTAAGGCAGGACGAAACCGCCATCTCCAGTGCGGCGGTTCCGGAGCCGGTGAGCAAGGTTGCTGTGTACTCCCGCTCGATATTGAATGCTTGGACCAGTTTGTTGCGGATCGATCCCATGAGTTTGGAGAACTCGGGCTCGCGGTGGCACAGGTCTCCTCGTAGTTGGGCGTCGCGCACCTTGTCGGTGACGTTGACGGGGCCCGGGTTCATTAATATAGTTCGTTTCACAATTGTTTCCCGGTTGGGCATGGGCATTGTCTTATTTGATGGATTTCAGTCTACCTCACCCTGCCGGGATGAGGAAAAGTATTTGTAAAAACTGACCGAATTCCTTTTTCCGAATCGCGATTGAAAATGGGCCGGTTCCACTTTACACTCAGTTTGATGCGTATTTCTCCCGTAAAGATAATTCTTGTTCTCGGAGTGCTGATCGTTGTCGCTTCAACGAGTCCTGCTAGGGCCGATTACTCCCGGCTGTCCATCCCCCAGTTGAAATACGAAGGGGGACGCCATAACCCGCACCTGACGGCGCTCGGCAGTTTACTGGGACAAGTTGCGCGACGGACTTCGATCGAGGTCAAGCGCGAATCCTTGCAGATTAGACTTTCCGATCCGGACCTATACCGCTACCCGTTTCTTTACATGGCAGGTGATCAAGAATTCGAACCTTTTTCTTCAGAGGACTTGCGCCGGCTTAGGGATTATCTTAATTTCGGTGGGTTTCTCCTCATCGATGACAACACCTCCAAAATAAACTCGAAGTTTGATGGATCGGTCCGCAATATGATCGCTTCCCTGTTTCCACAGGTTCCTTTACAGAAGGTTCCTCGTGACCATTCCATTTTTCGCTCATTTTACCTAATCAACCGTGTGACTGGGCGTACCCTAGTCAATCCTTACCTCGAGGGGATCAATGTCAAGGGCCGAACAGTTCTAGTTTACTCCACCAATGATTTTGGCGGCGCTTGGGCACGGGATAAATTGGGGCACTGGGCCCATGACATCATTGCCGGTGGTGAAAGGCAGAGGCAGTTATCGATTCGCCTTGGGGTGAACATCATCATGTACGCGCTCACGCTAGATTACAAAAAAGACATGGTGCATTTGCCTATTATTCTGGAAAGATTGAGAAGATATCACTCGCCATGAGCACCCTTATTGAATGGTTTGGACTGGATCCTGCCGAGTTCAACGAGATCGGACTCCGCTGGGTGACTGAGGACCTGGCTCCAGTATGGTTGGTCGTGCTGGTGTTGGTTCCAGTTGCACTATGGTTTTTCTGGACCAGTCTTGGACGGATTCAATCCCCGACGCGAAAAATTTTTCTCATCGTGTTGCGTACGCTCACTTTTGCTGTGTTGGTTTTCCTTCTACTGAAGCCCGAACTGGAGTTCAGGAAAAGCCAAATGCAGAGAAATACAGTAGTGGTTCTACTTGATGACAGCAAGAGTTTGTCGATCAAAACATTTCCATCCGAAACGCCGCGTATAGATCTCATTCGCCAAGCTCTGGAAAAGAATCACAAAATTTTGGAATCTTTGAAAGATGATTTTCAGGTCGATTACTTTCTGGCCTCAGACCGCATTGAACCGATTCCTGCTGTAGAGGTCCCAGGTCGTTACCGAGCGAAAACCCCGAACACGGATATCACTGAAATATTTACGCAGGTGAAGAAACGGTATGAAGATAAATTACTCCGGGGAGTGATGCTGTTTTCAGACGGAGCCGACCTGACGATGGAGTCCGATACGGTTTCTCCCGAATTGTTAAACCTGCTTGCCGACTGGAGTGGGCCCGTCCACACTTTTCAGGCTGGGAGCAACGAGATGTTCAAGGACCTCGCCATCGAGGAGCTAGAAGTAGCCGATTTTGGATTCATTCATCAGCCCATCCGTTTACGCGTCACGCTTGACGCGTCAAACATGGGCAATAAGAACGTACCCCTAGTGCTCAAGGAAGGTGAAACCTTGCTCGTTTCCAAAATTATCGAAGTACGCGAAGGGAAAAACCAGTACCCGGTCGAGCTCGAGTTTACTCCCGGTACGCTGGGAAAACGTATCTACACTCTCACCGTGCCTCTATTTGCCGGCGAATCTGTGGTTACCAACAATCGACGCGACTTTCAGGTAAAAGTCATCCGCGACCGTATCCGGGTCTTGCATCTCAACGGAAGGCCCGCATGGGACTCCCGGTTTTTGCGCGAAGTACTTGCCAACCACCCCAAGGTGGACCTGCTGTCCTTCTTCATTCTGCGTACGCTTGGCGATGACGTGGCCTCGCCGACTTCTGAGCTGAGCCTCATTCCATTTCCAACCAACCTGTTGTTCACTGATTATCTCAATTCGTTCGATCTCATCGTGTTTCAGAATTTCCGCTATGACCCGTTCGTCGATAAGCGGTATTTGCACAACATAAGGGACTTCGTAAAGAGTGGTGGGGCGTTCATGATGATTGGCGGCGAGTTGTCTTTTCAGGGAGGCGGGTACGAGCGAACGGAGATCGAAGAGATTCTGCCCGTCCAGCTGGAACGTG
>CAZVZT010000050.1:0-8067 GCA_964631515.1 uncultured Nitrospinaceae bacterium | reverse complement strand
CTAGCATTTCCGAAACTTTCTTCTCTGAAGAAGCGACGATTTTAAGCACCCGGCACGCGGCGTAGATGGCATCATCAAATCCGTAATATTCATCAGCAAAGCAAATATGTCCACTCATTTCTCCGGCAAGCAAAGCCTGGGTCTCCCGCATCTTGCTTTTAATTAGGGAATGTCCAGCAGCAGACATCACGGCTACCCCACCCTGCCGCTCTATATCCTTGAACAGGTTCTGTGAACACTTGACCTCACCCACGATGGTGGCACCTGGTTTCCTCTTCAAAAGATCACGCGCAAACAGCATGAGAAGTTGGTCGCCCCAGAGAATGTTCCCCTTTTCATCCACCACGCCAATGCGGTCCGCGTCCCCGTCAAACCCGATTCCCAGCTCCGCTCCTTCCGCCTTGACTTTGGCAATGAGGTCAACCAGGTATTTTGGGACGGTTGGATCGGGATGGTGGTTGGGAAAATTTCCGTCGGGCTCACAGTATAGTTCAACAACTTCTACGCCCGCGCGTTTCAAAAGTTCTGGCCCGACAATTCCGAAGCACCCATTACCACCGTCGACAACCACCTTGACTGAACGGGGGATATTCACCGACTCGCATATAGTTTGAATATAGTCTTCGCGAATATCTTTCTGAGAAACCTGCCCCAGTCCCGACTCAAAGTCTCTGTTGGCGATGAGTCCGCGCAGTTCCTGAATGCGCTCACCATACACACTATGTAGACCGTGACTGATTTTAAATCCGTTAAACTCAGGCGGGTTATGGCTTCCGGTAATCATCACTCCACCGTCGGGTTTCAAAAAGTGTAAGGAAAAGTAAGCGATCGGGGTCGGCACCATGCCAATATCTATAACGTCACACCCGGTCGACCGCAGTCCGCTTATCAAACCATCACGGAACGGCAGAGAACTTGTTCGCATATCCCGGCCGACGGTCAGTGTTTTTCCACCCCTCCTCCGAATATAGGTTCCGATGCCTCTGCCAATCAGTTCGGTAGTTTCTGGGGTTAGATCTCTGCCGACAATTCCACGGATGTCGTATTCTCGAAAGATTTGTGGGTTGATAGATTTCGTCATAAATATTTTCCAAAAATTTTTTGTAAAAAATTCCACCCAGGCTGAGAAACGCAGCCCGACATGGCAATGAGTCTTCAACTACAAATTTTTGTGGGTTTAGATATTTTTTTCATTCAGTTCTCGATCAATAAGGGTTCTGCGTGTATCCCCCATCCACCGAGAAATTGGAAGCAGTAATCCAGCGGGACAAATCAGACGCCAGAAAGAGGACCAACCCCGTCACATCCTCCGGAACACCCATCCGCTTGAGTAAAAGTGTGTCGCCAGTGGAGGAACGTATCTCTTCGGCGATCTTTCCAGGATCACCGCCGGTCCGCTCGGCAGTCATCCTCACATCGTTCTCCCACGACCTCGACCATACTGGGCCAGGAGAAACCGAATTGACCAGGATATGGTCGTCGGCCAGAGTATTCGCTAGGGAAACAGTTAGGTTACACAGCCCCGCCTTCATCGCACTGTAATGCGGGAACACATCCCCCGGCCGGCTCGCGGCCACTGAACTAATATTGATAATGCGCGGAACCGACGACTGCTTTAACGACGAGATAAATAAGCGGGACACCCGTACTACAGATAGAAGGTTGACATTAAACGCTTCCTGCCAGTCCTCGTCAGCAAGATCAAAAAAATCACCCATTTTCTGGATCGAACCCACATTATTAACCAGAACATCGATCCCGCCCAGCACTTCGACCGTCTTGTCATAGAAGGATTGGATGTCTTCCGCCTGTGACAGGTCGGCAGATAAAAAAAGGTGCCCCTTCCCTTCAATTTCCTCGCCGACGGCGTTGAGTCGGTCTTGACTGCGGGCGCACCCGGCAACGCGTGCCCCCGCCTCACCAAAGGCCAACGCCAAACTACGCCCAATCCCATCCCCAGCGCCTGTGACAACTACTTTCCTGTTTTTGAGATCAATTTCCATGCTATTAATAGACGCAAAACAGAAGACACGGACCACCTCTCCCTACTTCTACTTAAGAAGGGATAAGTTTTTATTCTCCTCCTTGCCGAAATGGATTTAACGGGGGAATCGTACCGGGTCACCTAGCTATTCTTTAATAAAATCCCACGTTTGCAGCGGGTACTAATTTTATTTTTTCGAGACCAATCAATGGAGCCTGGATTGTTTCCAAAAATTGCTTCCTCACCGGCATTGATCTGGTTGCTGCCAGCGATCGGGTTCTATATCACGAACCTGTTTGTTGGTATTTTCATGGCATTCCAGAAAAAGACACCCACCATCCTCAGGATCCACAGTTTTCTTCACTATGGTATCGTAGCCTGCTTATTCTTCTTTTTGCTGATCAATCAGATCCACGGCGAGAATACGCTCTGGGACTACCTTGTATTCCTCTACCTTATCATAGTCCCCCAGATCAGCAAAAGTTGGGACGTTCTGATTCACTCGTTCCTCTCCTTAATTGGGTTCACACTAATCCCACTGCTGATCATCCTGCAAATTTAAAATAACCACGTAGGAGTTCTGAGCAAAAAGACTGATGACTAGGACGTGTCTACGGGAGTGCCTCAAGTAGACCCCACTATAAATTCGATGTGAGACTTGGGTGAGGTGGCGAAACTTCCGGGATGGGAAAATCAGTCTTAAATGGCGACTTTGACCGTGATATCGCCGAACACTTTCATGCGGCATCCCAACTTCTGCTGAGGTTCAATGCGGTGTAGTTTTTCGAAGAGAGTTTGCGGGTTTACATTTTCCAGAGGGACAGGTTCGATGACGCATTTGCCGCAAAGTCCCATTCCTCTACAATTCAGGTGAGTGTCGAGCCCCTTATAAATATCCACATCCTGGAACAACGCCGACTTTCTGAGATTGGCACCGTAGCCCACCTTGTAGTCCTTAGACTCACCTGTCTCGCTATTGATGATTGTTACTTTAGGCATACCGACCGTCACCTTACATTCGCATAAACAGAATATGATGCTCTTCCAGATTTAAAGGGAGCTATTCTGCACCCGCACGATTAAATGTCAATCCTTTTCTTCCCTAACTAAGCCGAAGCAAACAGGAATATTTAAATCGAAAAATTGTGTCCCATGAGAATTTTTTGATCTTTCAGATACTTGTAAATGGTATCGGCTGCTTCGGTCTCCCTTTCTGCCTCGGCCACCGACAACCGGATATCAGGATCCCCAGAGTACTCGGGGTCGTCGCTGACCAGAATTTCAACAACTGGGCTGGGTTCGGCTAGCAATCGAAGATCGGCATGATTCTCATGGTTGAACACATTAGACGTGGATATAACCACGTGTCCCGCATCAAGAAACAGTTTAACAACCTCGCCGAAACGCCGCACGGTTTCCCCTGCTGGTATTTTTTGTTCCGAAATAACTTCAATATCCGCTGATACACCCAGCGCCAAGTTGCGTCCGTCGAGTAGATAGCTCTGGTAGTTGAGTTTAAAAAGTTTTTCCTCCAGATGCCGCGCCAGCTTTGCCTTGCCCACACCGGAAGCACCGATGATAAGAAGGAGTGCCGGACGATGCCCGTTGCGGTATGCTCGTTCTTCCGGCTCAATATCGCTCTTGACCCAGTAAAACTCGCGGTGCCGGACCTCATCCCTCAACTTGTCCCGCTTATTGATGGGAGTATAGGTAATGACTATGCCTCCACCGCACACATCATACCCATCCACCAAGACAAAGCGCCCGGTCGTAGGAATCGCTCCGAACAGGTCAAAGACTACTGGCTTCGGAGTACGCAGGGTAACTTCGGCAACATCGTTTTTGGCGACGAAATCCTGTCCTTTAAGGGTTTCCAGCGTTGAAGCGTCCATCACTTTCTTGAACTCGACCACTTCGCAGGGCACCTCTTGGGTGGTGAGTTTAAGCGTATAGGTTTTTCCTTTTTCAAGATGGTGTTTGCCCATCCAGAACACGTTGACGTCAAACGTGGTGGAAACTATAGGAAGTTCCTTTGTAAGCGTAGCGATTTCGCCGCGCTCAACAAAAATCTGTTCGTTTAGGGTAAAACCGATCGACTGCGAGGCTTCGCCCGAATCTGGTTGTTTCGGAACGCTCCATGCTTCAATGGAACTGATAATACCGGTTTTGTTCGAAGGAGAAAAAATCAGCTCATCGCCAACCCGAACCCGACCGGACTCTACCCGTCCGGCAATGATCCGCCGCTCATCAAATTTATAAACATCTTGAACTGGAAACCGGAAAGGCAGGTGCGCTGGCGTCGGCTTTTCTTCAAACTGATCGAGCATTTGCAGAATACTTGGCCCCTTGTACCAAGGCATCTCCTCGGCCTGCTTGGCAATATTGATTCCGAGCTTGGAAGAAACGGGAATGAATTCTTTAGCTTGAATATCTAATGAATCGAGAAACTCGGTGTATTCTGATTTGATTCGGTCATATACCTTGGAATCGTAGTCGACCAGATCCATTTTATTGATGACCACCGCCACCTGTGTAAGGCCAAGCAGCTTCAGGATGTATCCGTGACGCCGAGACTGTTCTTGCACCCCTTCATAGGCATCGATGAGAAGTAGCGCTGACTCGGCGCTAGCCGCGCCGGTCACCATGTTCTTGAGAAACTCCTTGTGCCCGGGCGCGTCGATGATAACGTAATGTCTTTTTTTCGTCTTAAAGAAAATCTGCGATGTATCGATAGTGATGCCCTGATCTTGCTCTTCTTCCAAGGCATCGAGAAGAAAGGCAAACTCGAACTCCTTGCCCTGACGCTCGCAGATATCTTTAACAAAATCCAGTTTCCCCGTCGGCAGACTGTCAGTATCGGACAACAGTCGTCCAACCAAGGTAGACTTACCGTGGTCCACGTGACCGACGATGACCAACCGCATTTGGCGACTACTTAACTGCTCAACTCTTCCGTTATCATTCATTACTGTAGTGTGGTTTCTGGGCGTGGTAAGTTTTTTTTCTTATTACATGTATCCCCGGGCACGTAACTTCTGCATCGCGTAGGTATTTTCCTGGTCCTGAGCCCGGCCGGAGCGCTCGGAGGTGGTGACATTCTTTAGTTCCTCGATGATCTCAGCGACGGTTTTGGCCTGGGAATCAATCGGAAAGGTACAAGGTTCACAGCCAAGCGACCGATAACGTTTGCCCTCCGAATTCGCAAAGTAGAGATCGATGATGGGGATGTTTTCGCGATGGATGTATTCCCACACGTTCAATTCCGTCCAGTGCAGAATTGGGTGAATGCGGATGTGCGTATCCGGAGCAAATGATGTTTTAAACTGGTCCCAAAGTTCCGGAGGTTGATCCTTGAAATTCCACTCGAAGTTTTTGTCGCGCGGAGAAAAATAACGCTCCTTGGCGCGGGTACCTTCTTCATCGCGACGGATGCCCAGCATCAGCCCGGTATACCCCTTCTCCTCCATGATGGCGGCCAAGCCCATAGTCTTGAGCGCTTCGCAACAAACTAGGCGCCCCTTTTCGTGGTTCATCCCTTCTTCAAGCGCCTTATGGTTTTTTCCTACTATAAGGTTGAGACCCCATTTTGCAGCATATTGGTCGCGGTACTCAATCATCTTGGGAATTTTATGGGTGGTGTCGATGTGCACGAGTGGAATTGGACAGTGACCGAAAAACGCCTTGCGAGCGAGCCACACCAAAACCGTTGAGTCCTTACCGATCGACCACAGCATGGCCAGATCCTTGAAATTCTTGTAAGCCTCACGGAGAATATAAATACTCTGATTTTCCAGTTCGTCTAAATGATCCATCTATATATAAGGGTGCTCTGGGTGAAATACGGGGGTTCGCTACACTTTAGCGCCTTCATTTAATAGAATCAAGTGCGTATCGGCAATTGTCCGGCAAAAACTGCTAGGTACAGGCCAAAGGCTGCTCCCATACCCTCTCTTATAAGTCAGTATTGGGGGACTGGCAGGCTCAATGCACTTGGGGTAAGCGCCAGCGGAATGGTTTTTTGATTTTTTTCGGAACCGATCATTGGATTTTCCACTCGGTTCCCTGCGGCGTATCTTCGAGCACGACCCCCATTTGAGTCAACTCATCCCGGCACTGGTCGGCCCGGCCCCAGTCCTGCCCCTTGCGCGCCAGGTCTCGGTCTTTGATGAGTTTCTCGATCTTTGCAACGTCAAGTCCGAGGGATGACTTTTTAAGGTCGAAGATTTCCTTTTTAAATTTTTCGGGCGAACTCGAAAGCAGGCCCAGCAACCCACCCACCAGCCTGAAAGCGGCTACGCAGACCAACAGCTTGTTCTGATCACCGGAACCTCGAGCGATTTTGTCCAGTTCGGTGTTTATTGCCCGCAACTCTTCGTTCATGAGGGCAAGAACAACCGAGGTATTAAAGTCATCATTCATCGCTTCTTCACATTTAGTGAGAAGCGGGTGCTTACGCACAACATCCCTGGAAGCAAGCTCCCCTTTCAGCACTTCGTCAGCGTCGGCCAGGGCCTCATAAAACCGTGACAGAACCTTCTCTGCGTCTTCCAAGTTTTTTTCGCTAAAGTCGATGGGGCTTCGATAATGACTGCTGACCAAAAACAGCCTTAGCGTTTCAGGGTGGTGTTTTTTATAAATGTCGCGCAGAGTGAAGAAATTACCCAACGACTTCGACATCTTTTCCTTGTCAATATTGACAAATCCATTATGCACCCAGAACCGAACTGGCGGACACCCGGTGACGCCACAGGACTGCGCAATCTCGTTTTCATGATGAGGAAAAACGAGATCCTTTCCTCCGCCGTGAATATCGAACGTATCGCCCAGGTACTTGCGCCCCATAGCCGAGCACTCGATATGCCATCCGGGCCGTCCCGCACCCCATGGGCTGTCCCAGGCCGGTTCGCCGGGCTTGCTTTTTTTCCACAAGACAAAATCCAGTGCATCGCGCTTACTTTCGTTCACTTCCACCCGCGCGCCGGACTGGAGTTCCTCAATATTTTTTTTTGAAAGCTGGCCATACCCGCTAAAAGAGCTCACAGAATAAAAAACATCTCCCCCTGACTCGTAAGCCTTTCCCTGACCAACCAGCAAGGCAATCATATCGAGCATTTCCGGAATATGGTCGGTGGCCTTGGGCTCCACCGTGGGCGCTTTGATATAAAGTTGTCCCATATCCTCGTAAAACGCATCGATATACTTTTCCGTCACCTCCTGCCAAGAAATCTTTTCCTCCAAGGCGCGGTTGATGATCTTATCGTCGATGTCAGTGAAGTTCCGAACATAGGTAACATCGAATTCAAGGTGCTCCAGGTAGCGGAAAATCGTATCGAAGACGACCGCTGACCGGGCATGGCCGACGTGACAATAATCGTAAACCGTGACCCCGCAAACGTACATCCCTGCCCTGTTTCCCGGCGAAGGGTCAAAAACTTCCTTTCTGCTGGATAACGTATTGAAAATTCTAAGGCTCATAGCGACACAACCTATCACCCCAAAAGCCGCAAAGTCAACCGCAGGGAGATACAGCCTGACGGTTCTTCTTGGGGGTTAATATGCAGCAAAGTAATCTTAACGCGAAGTGTGTTGTCTAAGACTTGGCGGGGCAGAGCCCCCCCCCTCCATTTTCCAGCCAGCTCGTTTAATGGAAAGAGGTTCCACAACCTAAATGGCGGAACTATTTTTTGGATTCACCACCGTCGATGAAAAGGGTTTCTCCGTTAACGAAGGGGCTATCGATGAGGTAGTCGAGTCCTCGAAAGACATCCAACAATCCACCGTGTTTTTGTGTAGGAATGTTTGCCGCCGCGTGTTTCAGATAGTCGTCCGTTTCGCCTGCGGGAGGCAGAATGAGTCCGGGCGCGATGCCGTTGACACGCACGGTTTTGCCCCACTCGACCGCGGCTAGGCGAGTCAGGTGCGCCAGCGCGACCTTACTTACTGAATAGGCTCCAAAAGTGGAAATATGTCTTTGAACGCGCTCATCGAGAATGTTTACGATAAGTCCGTAATTGACATGTCTTTTATATTCCCGCATCAGCACGAACGGCGCCATCAGGTTGATGTTGAGCGTGTCTTGCAAG
>CAZVZT010000049.1:0-8179 GCA_964631515.1 uncultured Nitrospinaceae bacterium | reverse complement strand
TAGTGACGGCTTGAGCGAACGTTGTCCAAAACAGTCCACAGACAAAAAAACACTGCTACTAGCAATCTGGGGAAATGCTTGGAAAAAGTTTTTTTCATAGCTCTGCCCTCCCAAAACTTTTCGATTGATTGAGCCGTACCTAATCGATAAACTCTCCATCGCGCCTTGTAATCAAATCACCCTACTACCGAACGATTCATGATCAAAACCACTATCAAACACGAGCGATTACTCCAGCATAAAACAGAGTGCCTGATCCTGTTTTGTGCTGAAGAAAAAAAACTATCCGGGAAAATAGCCGAACTCGATTCGCGACTCAAAGGCCTCATCAAGAGCGCCTTTAAAAACAAGCGATTCGAGGGCAAGCTGAACCAGACTCTCTTGCTCAACGTAAAGGGTCCGTTGCGCGCAGATCACCTGCTGTTGGCCGGACTGGGCAAATCCGAAGAGATCACCGCAGACAAGTTAAGGCAGGCTGCGGGCACGGCGGCCCGCCGTGCCGAAAATACGAACTTCAAAACGATCACCTTTTACATCCCCACTGACGAATCGGCTAAAAACTTTTATGCCGGGGCTTTAGAATCAAGTGACGATCCCGCAAAAGCGGTAACCGAAGGGAGCCTGCTTTCCCTATACCACTTCGATCAGTATAAAGAAGACAACGGAAAGAACAAACCCAGCCGCGTCCGGCAAATTATCCTGTTACCCGCGTCGAAAGAACAGGTACCGCCAATGCGTTTGGCGATCGGGCGCGGACGCAAACTAGCTGAAGCGGTTTGCGCCTCGCGCGACCTGATCTCGCACCCGAGCAACACAGTCACACCCTCTTATCTGGCGGATACGGCACGGGAATATGCCAAAACCTTTGGGATGACCTGCAAGGTGCTGGGCACCAGGGATATGAAAAAGCTGGGAATGGGGGCGCTTCTTGGCGTTTCCCAAGGGTCGCAGGAGCCACCGGCCTTCATCATATTGGAATACAACGGAGGATCAAAAAACGATCCACCGGTAGTTATCGTCGGGAAGGGAATCACCTTCGATACTGGAGGCATCTCGCTCAAGCCCCCCGCCAGCATGCACGAAATGAAAAAAGATATGTCCGGCGGCGCGGTGACACTGGGCGCCCTTCGCGCTGCGGCCGCATTGAAAATCCCCCTCAACGTGGTGGGTCTCGTCCCTGCCAGCGAAAACATGCCGAGCGGCACCGCAATCAAACCGGGGGACATTCTGAAAAGCATGTCCGGAAAAACCATTGAAGTGCTCAACACTGACGCCGAAGGCAGGCTAATTCTAGCCGATGCACTCACCTATGCGGCGCGGTATAAACCGAGAGCACTCATCGACCTGGCCACGCTGACGGGTGCAGTGATTATGGCGCTCGGACACGAAGCCGCCGCCGTCCTTGGTAACGACGACGAGCTGGTCCACCGACTTCAGCAATGTGGAGACATCACGGGCGAACGATTGTGGCCCCTGCCCTTATGGCCGGAACATGAAAAAGCGATGAAAAGTGACCTGGCCGATCTCAAAAATATTGCCTCGCCGGGAGTAGGCGCAGGAACCATCACCGGCGCTGCCTTCCTCAAGACATTCGCGGGAGACCAGCCTTGGTGCCATCTTGATATTGCAGGAACTTCCTGGTCAGGCGAGGACAACCCCTACGCACCGAAGGGTTCGTCTGGATTCGGTGTGCGCTTGCTCGTCCGGTTTCTGGAGCAGGAAGCGGAAAACAATGGATGACAACCCGGAAAGCCTAAGAAATAATCGGCCCCCGACCGGAAAGCGCATCGCCACAAACACATTGGTCTGGCGGCCTCATGAGTGGTGGAGAAACCGGACCCCACCAGAAGTGTCTTTCCCGGATAATGACCAATAACATCATCATCTTCATTCATTTGATGGCCGCAGCGATCGCCGTGGGCGCCATGGTATTCGCAGTGTTCCTGCTTTTGCCGGCCCTAGAGAAACTTCCCAAGAGAGATGGGCCGGAAGAATATTCGGTTTTTCACAAATCTTTCGACCTCCTCAGTCCGACCGTATTCACCTGTCTCCTTGTGCTTATCGGCACGGGAATTTATTTTCTACTTGAAAACTACACAGCTCAGATGGAACTGAAACCAGGATATTACAACCTGTTCGGGTTTAAAATGATCTTTGTTATCGCTGCGTTCTTTTTGAGTATTCACCAGACATTCTCCCTCAGAAACCGCATCGCCAATCTCGATCTATCTCCAGAAAACCGAAAACAGGTTCCAGAAACGCTTCAAAAAATGAAAACAATAGCTCAACTTATCCTGGCGGCGTTTTCGGCGGCAATATTTCTTGGGATCTGGTTGACCAGGCTTTAATAGCGGCAAGTGGTGAGGGATTGTTTTGTAAAAAAGTTTTGGCTAGTATACGGAGAGAAAGGAACGTCCCATGAACGAAACAAATCCTACCGAAAAACAAAATCCAGCCAACCCGGTTACCACGGGAGAACCGGGATCCACCGGTGACACTCCCAAATCCGCCTCAGAGGAATCTCCTGTCCATGAGCACGCACCAGAAAAGGAGGTCGATCTGAATGCTCTGTTCCCAGAAGCGGAAACGGATCTCAACGATCTGTTTCCCGACGATGAGACTCGGTATCTTTTGAAGAATATCAAGAAAAACAAAAAGGACATAAATGTGATCAAAGAACGCCTCACAGACGAAAATGAAACGCCTGATGAGGATGAAGATGTATCTTTGAATGAGGATTCGTCAGCACAACCTGAAGTAGACATCGAAACGGAATAAATTCCACCCCGCATGGCATCGGACCAAGTACAAGCGCCCGCGCCTCCATCACGCCACCATTTGTCTACCCAGCACGAAAACCTCAAGGAACGGAAGATAAGAATTGGCAACCACACTGAAATTAATATCCTGATTACCCTTTAAGAGAAAGCGAATTTCGTTCAAGCCGTTTGATGATCTGGGCCATGCGGTCGTAGCCGGGCGGATACCCCAGGCCGGCAAAGGTTTCCTGCGCTTTTTTGAATGAATCGATCGCCTCGGAAAATCGCTCGGCATCCAAGAAATACTGGCCCCGGGTTTCGTAGATTTTGGCCTTGACGATATGAGGTTCGAGACCCTGAACTACTGCGGCCGCCTTGTCATACCAGCCTTCCGCTTCATCCAACCGTAAACGGTTCCTGTAGAAATCGGCGATACTTTTCATCGCCCGGCCCTCACCTACCGGGTTATGAATCCGGTGGTGGTAATCAATGGCAAAAAGGTAACTCTGTTCTGCTTCCTGAGAGCGGTTGGCAAATTTATACAAATCGCCAAGGGCTTCGTAGGTCTTGGCGGCTCGTTTGAAGTTTTCTCTTTCTTCAAACAGCGCGATAGCTTTTTGGTAATTCCGAGCAGCCTCGTCGAACTCGTGATAGAAATAATTCTGCGATGCCATTTGGATGAACCGGTCGGCTTCATCTTCGGCGTCGATCGGGGCAACGATTGCCTCGTCCCTATCTTTACCAGGAAGGAGATCAGACTGGTTGATCCACACAGAAATCCCAAGCATAAGAACCAAACAGGTGGCGAGGATAGGTTTGGCCTTGGATCTAGGGACTTCAGGCATAAGGTCACCAGAAAATAAGAGACGCTTCAATAACCTGACAAGAGAAGGACCGGGATTATTTTTTCCGCAGGCGAAGGCCTCGCTGGACGAACCGGAAATCGATGACTTGCCCGCCACATCGGGTGAGCTCGGCCGCTACGGACTCTTTTTTCGACGGCGGCACCATGAAGGCCACGCACCCACCACCACCTGCACCACATACTTTAGCCGCCAGTGCCCCACACTTCATAGCACCTGCAATGAGACGATCTATTTGTGGAGTGCTGATGGCCGGAGTCAGCGCTTTGCGTGCTTTCCACTCACGTCCAAACAGGGTAGCAACTTGCTTCATGTTTCCCCTTGACAGCGCGTGCTCCATCTCGCGTGAGATATCAGCGATCTGTTTTAGTTTATTCGTAACAGACCGGTCGCCATCTAGAGCCTGTTTCATAACCTCCCAGTTGTTGGCGCCCGACTGCCTTGGCTTGCCTGTATAACACAAGACGACGTGCCGGGTGAGTTTCAGAAAGTCTACAGGTAAGGCAATCGAATCGACACCATCGAATCCGGGCCGTACCGATCGCACTCCTCCGTAGAGCGAAGGAAAGTAATCCTGCCAACCGGTAGGAACGGAAATCACCTGCGTCTCGATATTTTTTGCCACTTCAAGCATTTGTTTTTTACTGAGATTTTTTCCAGAGAACGCATTGAGCGCCCCCTGTAGGGCGATGCTTAAAGCCGAGGACCCGCCGATACCGGATCCGGGCGGCGCTTCGCTTGAGGTCACGATCGTAAGTCCGCGCCGTGGACGATAGTATTTCAGCGTTTTCAGGATGAGGTGTAGTGGATGCTTGTCGGGTAGAGAATCGATTGATGAAAATTCCGCCTTATGGTTCAGATCCTTCGATTCAACAACAATGCGTTTATCTTTTCGCGGGACCAGCTCGACCGTTGCATAAAGGTCGATCGCTGCATTGAGGGTCGGGGGGTTATCGAAGTATAGGTAAAGCGGCCAGATGTCGAGGGTTCCTCCAGCCAGATCGATGCGGGTCGGCGCCGTGCTTATGATCATAAGGACAAGGTTTGGTTAGGGAACCCCACGGTATTCCTTTATTTGTTGACTGAAACGGGAGTCATCGTGAGCCCGAGCGCGTAAGGGTCGGGACTCATATGATACAAGCTATCAAGAGGAGCAAGTCGAGGGTAGGGGTTACATCTTTTCAGAAGCTGTTTTCTGGGTATCGTTCTCCAAGTCATTGACCTTATCAGTCAACTTACGGACCAGACCTTCATAGGAATCCTTGCGGATAATCTTGGAGAACTGAGATCGGTAATTACGGACCATGCTGACACCTTCAATCACGAAATCGTAAATTTTCCAGACGCCATCTCCATTGATCAACTTGTAGTCAACTGCAATGGTGCTCGCTTTTCGCACAACCCTGGTTTTCACCAGAGCATACTTCCCCTTAATCACCTCATCCGTAAAATTGATTGTTTCGTCACTGTAGGATTCGAGCTTGCTGGCGTAGGAGTTTTCCAGCAACTTTTTAAATAAACCGGTAAACTCTCGTCTTTCCTGATCAGAACGGCCTCTCCAGTTCTTAGCCAGTGCGCGCCTCACCATTTGGTGGTAGTTGAAACGCTGGTCGATGACCTCGCGAAGAGCTTCTCTACGGGCCTCCTTATTGCCCTTAAGATCCTCGCGACCGACAATCTCGATCACTTTATCGATCGTATCTTTCACATCCTCGGTAACCTGGGAGGCCACGGCAAGCCCAGGATTCCAAGCTAAGATAACCGCAAAAACTACCACCAGAAAACTCAGCCACAGTCGCTCTCTAACCATAACGATCACCACCCGGAAAATTATGAAGTTTTGAGTCGCCGATTTTGCCCGCAATATATCAGATCTTCAAAAACTGGGCAACCCTAGGGAGGGGGGGGATTATTCAGCTGAGAATGCGTGTTCAACTGCGATGTAACTCATAATAGTTTCACCAGCATTTCAATGGTTTCCAGACCTTCCTTCAGGGTGTGAGAGGTGCGGCTTCCTCGCTGACTTCGGGACCCAAGGGCTTGAATACGGAGATTAACAACGGTAACAAGGTTAAATTGTTCAGAAGGGCTACCATCATCGCAACCCCTGTCAGGAGACCGAAGTACAGGGAAGGAATGAAGTTGGACAAGGTCAGAATAGAAAAACCCGCGGTCACGGTAATGGCTGTGTAATAAATTGCCCTCCCAATACTTCCATGACAGCGAATGACAACCGACCGGTAATTGGGGCACGTCGCAAACTCGCGTTTGAACCTGTGTATGTAATGGATCGTATGGTCAACGGCTATACCAATAGTTATTGCCGCTATTGTGATGGTCATCATATCCAGCGGAATCCGCAACCACCCCATCAACCCGAGGATCACCCCCGAGGAAAGGATGTTGGGAATAATCCCCAGAAACGCTAGGTAAGCACTGCGGAACAGGACCATGAGCATCAGTAAAATCGCAACAAATACCATGGCGAGAGTTAGAATCTGCGACCGGTACAGGCTATGGAGCATGTTGTTATACAACACTGCCATTCCGGTGAAATGGATTCGATTCGGCGCGATACCCATCTCCTCAACCAGAAACTCTTTTATCTGTTCCATAAGCTCGCCCCGGTTGAGGCTGGGATTGGTTTCTTCAATGCGCAGGGTCATGCGAATCTGATTGGCATCCTTGGACAAATACGGATCGAGGAAGGTCTTTTTCGCATCTTCCGGGAAAAGTTTTCGGTATAACGTGAGGTCATAATCATCCGGCACCCGGTCGTCGTTGAGGAGCCGGGCCACCTTCAATGTCGTTGCGATCGAAAGAACCTTCCCGATTGGCGGGAGAGTCTCCAGATAATCGTGTATTTTTTCCACCTCAAGCAGTTTATCTGCATTGAACCAGTAGTTTTCTTCTTCCTCCTCCTCTATTTCCCCGAAGGGATCGTCGAACTGATCCTCCTGCTCCTTCTCTTTTTCCACCTCTTTCAGATAATCGAAAAAATCTTGATCCGCATCGATGACAATACCCAAAGGCGTAGTACCACCAAGTTCGGTATCAATGACGCTCATTCCTTGATAAATTTCCGTAGTCTTCTTGAAGTAGTCAATAAACCGATTGTCCACCTGCAGTTGCAATGCCCCCAAAATACTCAGCAGCACAAGTGAAACGGAAAATATGAGAATTTTATTTTTATTGCCAAAAGTGAATAAGGCAATGGCTTGGGTCAATCGCTTGGTGGCATCCTGACTGGAAACCGATCCCTCTGGCTCCATCAACTTAAGAAATGACGGGAAAAAGATAAACGAAAGAATAAACGCCAAGGTTATGCCAATGGTCATGATCCAGCCAAAATCAATTACCGGACGGATACCGCTGACAACCAAGGAACAAAAAGCAACAATGGTGGTAATGGCAGTGTAAAAACAGGGCCAAAACATGAGGTGGACGGTTTTACTGACCAGATCGGCCTGGCTCATATGGGGGTTGCCCGCGTACAGTTCGCCATAACGAACGATCAGGTGAATCGTCAGTGAAATGGTAATTATGGTTAATATGGAAATAAAGTTTGAAGAAATGACGGTCACCCGCCAATCCAGCCAGCCCAGAACCCCCACCACAATCCATACGGAAAGAGCAGAACAAAACAGAGGCAGCACAACCCACCGCACCCTTCTGAAAAAGAACCACATAACCATAATCATGAGGCAGGCGACACCGATGCCGAGGAAGGAAAGATCCTCCTCTATAAAGTAGATCATGTCCGACGTGATCATGGGCACCCCGCCCAGAAAAATTTTTGCTCGGTCGCGGTATTTGTTCAAAATAGTGCGAACCGCTTCGATCTCCCGGCCTTGATGATCCTGCACCTCAGCCTGATACTGCTTGAACTTAAAGGAAACCTCTTGCAGCTCTTTTTCTTCTTTCTGGGTCAGACGGCCAAGGTCCTCTTTTTTTTGTCGCAGGTCGTCTCTTTTTTCTAGGAGGGAGTAAAATTTTTCATCCCACTTGTACATCGCAAGCAGGGCCGTGGTTTTGCCGTCGGGGCTAGCCAGAAGCTTTCGGTAGATTGGGCTCTCGGTAAATTCTTTTTTTGCCAGTTTCTTGTCGAGGCCGGGGGTGCCCAGCGTTCGAGAATCCTCCTCCAAATCCGATATCTTGATCTTCGGGCTAGCCAGTAAGGGTACGTCCAGAATGCTGACCACCGATTCGATTCTTTCCAGTTCCTCAAGGTCCCTTTTTAAACCCTGCAGGCCCTGGAGGGATCTCTCGGACAACAACTCGTCAAAGGGCGTGTACGTAATAATGAGAAAATCTTCGGTGCCGTAAGTTTTATCGGTGGCGCGGTGATAACGCAGATCCTTGTCGTTCTCCAAGATCAAGGAATCGGCAGAGGCATCCAGCTTGAAGTTTTGCACGTGCAACCCGGCAAGCCCAGCAACTAGGATAACTATCCCAAGCCAAAACCGGGGGTAACCCAATACCAACTTGTCGTAGACGCCGGGGAGGGATGGTCTCATAAGTACAAATTCCTATACCTCTGAAGTTCGTCGATCTTCA
>CAZVZT010000048.1:0-8183 GCA_964631515.1 uncultured Nitrospinaceae bacterium | reverse complement strand
CGCGATTTGTCTTCAAAATGGAGAGTGTAAAACCGCCCTCGACGTGGTTGAGGTGTCAGGCGAGATTCCTGTTGATCCCAATGCTTCCTTCTGGAGCCAGGTGTCTCTTTCGCCGGTTACGGTAGAGCTCGACCCTCAGATGATTACCAATCCAAAGTGGCCCGACCCATCTGTTAAAGCGGTCCGGGTGAAAGTTGCGCATAACGGTACGGAGATTGCTATTTTTCTCGAGTGGAGCGACCCCAGTATGGAGACGGAGATTGAGGTGTCGGCTACTCATACCGATCAAGCCGCGGTGATGTTTCCATTAAACCCTGGAGCCGAGCTTCCACCGATTACGATGGGTGGAGAAAATCATCCGGTCAACATATGGCAGTGGAAGGCGGCCTGGCAACCGTCCCTGAAGGCAAAGAAAAAGCACGGTTTGAACGACGCTAGAGTTGCACTCGCTGCTAATCCGCGCCGGTCACCGGTTGAAGATTTAAATGCTGAAGGGTTCAGCACGCTCACCACCCAAGACGAGCAGGATGTCCTTGGAGGTGGCTCATGGGAGAAAGAAACATGGCGAGTTGTTTTCAAAAGAGCTTTAATCAGTCCTGACAATGCCGACGTTCAGTTCCGTTCATCGGTGCCTATGGCTGTAGCGGTTTGGAACGGTGGGAACGGCGAGCGCAATGGACAAAAGGGTCTTGCTGGATGGATTCTTCTGAGGTTTGCTTAAAGAAGATATTTGATCTTGTCCTATCCCAGCCCTACTGATTTTTACCACAAGTTGGATATGCCTGTTGTGTATGAAGGGTGAAAACGATTTTTTTCGAATCCGGGACGAATTAATGCCTGGGTTTTTTTTTGGGTTTGTATGGTGTTAGTGGACCGTCCCGCCAGCTTTCTGTTCCAAGTGGGCTTTGAAGCCGGCAAATGTTTCAAGCAAAGAGGCTCCTACTTTTTTTTTCAGTTGGTCTGGCACCCAATTGATCTTATCTACTGGCCAGTCCTCCACTCGATGGATGTCCAGTCCCGCTTCTTTGTACGGCCCCTCCAGAGATTCTTCCAGACCATACACGATTGCGTTTTTGTAGACATCTTGATACAGCTCCTCGATCATTTTTGGGTCGTGGAGGCCTCCCAGAAACTTTTCGAGCAAATTCGTCATGATGGGCTCGGCGTGCTCCAGGAAATCGGGTGTTAAAGCGTTTTGGAGTGTGTAGTAAATGATGAGAACATCTTGCAGGAGGAACTTGTATTCCTCCGGCGACCTCTTTGGTTGGTAGCGTTGATTGTGATCTAACAACTCCTTAATGACTTTGAGATTTCGAATGGTGTCATAGATTATGGAATCTTCCCAAGTTGCTTTGTTCCAGACGAAAAATGCACGCAGAAACTTAACCCGATTGTTTTGCTCCCACATCTGGAGCGCCGTGGTGGGGCGTTGGCGGTTGGTGTAGGGGATGGTTTCTCCCCAGCGAGGATTGACGAAATTCAAGTTATATCTGGCAAACGTTTTTTTGAAAGCTTGATGGTACTGGACCATCAGGTGTTCAAAGTTTTCTTTGTCATCCAATGGGCTGTTCTGCGGGAGATTGACGAGGCAATAAAGACGTACGATGTTTGAGCGTGCTTTTCCTGTTTCGTTTGCAACCAGATAGGATCCGCCCCACATTCCCGAGGTAATATGGATCTCTGTTTTTAATTCATCGGTTAATTGCTGAGAAATCTGGTGCGCTAGGACCTTGTAGATTTCATTGATGTGATACAAGTTGAACTTGCCGTCCTCGTGGGTCACGCTTTCGGGAAGTTTCGGGGTTTCTGTTATCATTTGAAACGGAATATTATTCGTCGGTGACAGCGCCAATGGACGCGGAGGAGACGAGTTTTGCGTATTTCGCTAATACGCCTCGCTCATATTTTGTAGTAGTTGGTTTCCATTGTTCCTTCCTTCTTCGAATCACGTCGTCAGTGAGGTGGGCTTCGAGCTTATGCTGTTCGATGTCGATGATGATGGTGTCGCCTTCTTCGACCAACCCGAGCATTCCGCCAACCTGAGCCTCCGGCGCGACATGTCCGACAACCAGTCCGTGGGTTCCTCCGGAGAACCGACCATCGGTGATAAGGCCTACCTTTTCACCGAGTCCTTTGCCGACCAGCGCCGAGGTAGGGGCCAGCATTTCCCGCATTCCGGGCCCACCTTTCGGCCCTTCGTAACGTATGATTAGCATGTCTCCTTCTTGGATTTGATCGTTGATGATCGCTTCCAGGCACTCTTCTTCGGAGTTGAAAACACGTGCTGGTCCTTCCATGCGCCGGGTTTTGACACCGGAAACTTTTGCTACTGACCCCTCTGGACTCAGGTTGCCTTTTAGAATGACAAGGTGGCCCTGCGGGGAAATGGGTTTCTCAACAGGCCAGATCACTTGCTGATCGGGCTGAGGGGTACTGGGCACGTCTTCAAGGTTCTCCGCTACGGTCTTTCCGGTGATGGTCAGACAGTCTCCATGCAGAAGGCCTTGGTTGAGTAACATTTTCATGACTTGTGGAATACCCCCCGCATGGTGTAGATCAACGGTTACAAATTTCCCCGATGGTTTTAAATCACAGAAATGGGGAACTTTTTTTCGGATGGTTTCGAAGTCATCGATAGTCAACCCCAAATTCATGTAATGCGCGATGGCAAGTAAATGGAGAACGGCGTTCGTGGAGCCGCCCACGGCCATCACGACGGCGATTGCATTTTCGAAAGCATCGCGTGTCATGATTTTTTTTGGGGTAATGTTTTCTTTCAGTAAGGGGAAGAGGGCTAGAGCGCTTTGCCGGGTGTTGAGTTCTTTCTCCTTATCTTCATTGGCCATTGTTGAACTATAAGGTAGGCTCATTCCGAGCGCTTCGATGGCGGAGGACATGGTGTTTGCCGTGTACATTCCTCCGCACGAGCCGAATCCGGGGCAGGCATTTTTTTCGATATCAATCAACTCATCGTGGGAGATGGCACCAGAGCTGAACTGACCCACCGCCTCGAAGGCACTGACAATTGTTAGGTCTTGTCCGTCAAGATGACCGGGCTTGATAGTTCCCCCATAGACGAAGATGCTCGGGATGTCCAGTCGCGCCATAGCTATGAGTGCTCCGGGCATGTTTTTATCACAGCCGCCAACGCAGATGACAGCATCCATATTGGCTCCCCGGCAAACCGCTTCGATAGAATCGGCAATGACTTCGCGACTGACCAGCGAACATTTCATGCCTTCCGTACCCATGGAAATACCATCGCTGATGGTGATGGTGCCGAACATCTGTGGCATTCCGCCCGCGGTCCGAATCTCCGCTATGGCGACTTCGGAAAGTTTTCCCAGTCCAGCGTTGCACGGGGTAATATCGCTTTGGCCATTAGCAACACCAATGATGGGTTTGTCGAAATCCTCATCAGTGAAACCGACGGCACGAAGCATAGAGCGGTTGGGTGCGCGTCTGTCACCCTGTGTGACCATACGACTCTTACGATTTAAACCGGGGTGTACCTCTTTTGTCATTACAGACTCCTTGTTGTTCTGAACGTGACCTCTTCAATGAAGAGGGCGGATGGGATCGGATTGCACATCTTATAGCGTGAGATCGCTATTATAAACAATTTATTGCATCAAATGTCTGAAACCCACTCTAGGGTCGGGGGGCGAAGGTATCCTGAGGAACCTTCAGTATGAACCACTGCACAATACTGCGTGGAGGATGCCGGAATCACCTCGACTTCGCCGGCATGGATACAGATTTGGTGCTGGAAAGGGACTAGGGGTGTTTTTCGGTCACCCTGCCAGGTTTTTTGTTTGGAACCTTGAATTTGAAGAAAACGGGGGAGGCGATACACGCGCTGGGCATACAAATAATCGAGCCGCAACAGATCTAGGGTGGCGGGGTCGGCACCTAGGGAAAACGTGTCGTGCAGAATTTGGTATTGATCGTCCAGTGAGTGGGATTGATTGATGATCTCTTTTAATTCCATGTGTTCGAGTAGATTGTCGAATATTGCCACGGGGGAATACTTCCTGAGAAGTTGCTGAATGGAAAAACGGAATCGCTTTGAGTTATAAAACAGATCAAAAACCTCCTCTAGTTTTTTTAGATAAATAACCTCGTGAGCAGAAAGATCTGCGTTTGAAATAAACTCATAAGGTGGGGTTGACTGAAATTGGTACCCGTGACGTTCGACAAGATTTTGAATGGGTGCGCCGGGAAGGAACTTCAGGAATCCAAGTTGCAATTTGTGTGGGTGCAATACGCACACTTCCTCGAAGGACTTTAGGGCATCGTCCAGAGTTTCTCCCGGCAAGCCGAAAATCAGGTCGCAGTGGACATGGATCCGGTGCGTTCTGATCAGTCGGTCGATTACTGAAAACAATTTACCTTTGTCCTGTTTTCTCTGAATTCTTTTCTGAGTGGAGGGAACCGTGGTCTGGACACCAATTTCAAACTGAAACATTCCTTCGGGTACTGTGTCCAGAAAATCAAGAAGATCGTTATTAATAAGGTCCCCAACAATCTCGAAGTGAAATGAGGCACCACGAAACTGCGAAAGCCAGGTCATTAATTCCTTCATGCGGGTGGGGCGCAGGTTGAAGGTGCGATCGATAAATTTAATTTTTGTGACTCCCCCGCCGAGTAATAGTTCGATCTGGCTTCGAGTGATTTCGTCGTCGAAGTAGCGCACCGACGGGTCAAGAGCTGAGAGACAGAAAGAGCAAAGGTAGGGGCATCCTCGGGAAGTTTCCAGGTAGACCAGCCGATTCTTAAGTTGCGGAAGGTCGGTTTGGGTATAGGGTGGGGTCAATTCCGGGGCATCAGTTCCATAGGTGCTCCAGCGGTTTAGGGATTCCCGGGAAGGGGGCTCACCGCGTTGATGGCAGTCGAGGAACTCGAGCCATTTCTTTTCTCCTTCTCCGCTGATGACAGTATACCGATCGGTCGAAGGAGTATTGAAAGAGACTTCTGGCCCACCCACTACGATCGTGAGTGACGGATCCTGTATTTTTAATCGTTCGATGAGTTCAAAGCTCTGCCTTCGGTTCCATATGTATATACTGATTCCCAGGATTTCTGGTTTGCGGCGCAGGATTTCTGCTGCAACTTTCCAAACAGGCTGGTTGATGACAAACTCCTGAATCCATGTATTCTCGTATCCAGCTCGTTTCGCTGTGTTGCGGAGGTAACGTATGCTCAGTGACGAATGAATGAACTTTGCATTAAGGGTTATGAGTCCGATAGATCGTTTCATAAAACAATCTTTTATTCAGTATGTTGGGAGGTATTTCTATGATCACATGGTACCCCTCTTGGAGGATAAATTAAAGAAGGCATAAACTTTTTCAGTGTATTTGAAAAAGGGAGCAGGTTATTTTTTCTGGCAGTTTTTGCAAAAGAAGGTGGAACGTCCGGATTGTGTGAGGCGCTTGATAAGAGAGGTGCAGATGGGGCAAGGCAGGTTCTCTCTCCCATAAACGGTGAGACTGAGTTTGTAGTATCCTTGGCTCCCGTCGGTGCTGTGGAAGTCACGCAGGGTGGTGCCGCCAGATGCGACACTTTGTTTGAGGATTTTGCGCAAGGACGACAGCAACTTTTTCCACTGCGAAGAGGACATACAGCGGACGGGGTATTTGGGGTGAATACCCGCTCTGAAAAGAGCTTCACAGGCGTAGATATTTCCTATTCCCGCTAAGCGATGGGCGTCCATTAGAAAGGTTTTTACTGAAGCCTTAAAGCAGTTTGCAGCCATTTCTTTCATTTTTTTCGGGGTAGTTTCTGTGTCCAGCGCGTCGGGACCAAGTTTATCCAATAGAGGATGTCCCTGTCCCTTGGGGACCCATAGAAGGCAGCCGAATCGGCGTGGATCGATAAAATGAAGAAATGTATCCGGTTCGAACCGAAAGACCGCATGGGTGTGCTTTTCTACAACTTTCATAGAGGGGTGTTGGCTGAAGCGTCCGCTCATTCCCAGATGTATGAGCAAAGCACCATCAGGAACGTGGAGAAGCAGGTATTTTCCATGACGCGTTAGCCGGGAGGTGGTCTGATGGAGAAGGCCCCGGCGCAGTTCTTCCCGAGGAATGGGGAAACGCAGGTCTTTTCTTAAAAAGCGTAGGTCCAGGAGGCGGTGGTTTTGAACCAGTGGCTCAAGCGCCCTTTTCAGGGTTTCGACTTCGGGGAGTTCGGGCATGAAGGCAGATTGTCCCCGAGGCTCAGGGGGCGAAAGGAAACCGGAGTCATGGTGTCACCCTCCGGATGTTTTGACAGAAGAAGGGTCCTCGTTTTTTTTCGTTTTCTTACTTTTCTTATCCGGTGATTTCTTATCGTCTCCGGCAGGTTTTTTGGAGATCACCACTTGGGACGGACGCAGTACGCGGTTGTTGAGCTGATATCCCTTGGTAAATTGACGAATGACGGTGTTCTCCTCATGTTCCCCCGACTCTTCTTGGGTCATTACATCATGGACTGAAGGATTAAACTTTTCTCCCACCGCCTTGATTGGTGTGACGTTCTCTTTTTTTAGAAAAGATTCGAATTGATCAAGGATCATTGTGATCCCCTGTTTTAAGGTTTCCACATTGGTCGAGGGGGCTTCAAGCGCGCGTTCCAGATTGTCAAAAATTGGGACCAGTTGTTTAAATAACCGTTCGTTAGCAAACTGGCGAAACTCTTCCTTTTCGCGTCCCATTCGTTTTCTGAAGTTATCTGTTTCGGCCTGTAAGCGAGCAAACCGATCTTTCTCTGCGGCAAGTTCCTCTTCTTTTTCCTTCAATGAGCCCTGAAGTGATTTTAGAGGATCGTCAGCAATTACTGAGCTCTCTTGATCGCTTGTTTCTGTGGTGACTGAATTGCTTGGCGCGTCGCCGGGATCATTGGTCACTTCTTCTTCGTTTGGTAGAGGTTCTTGCGTGCTCATAAATTTCTATGGAACTCCTTTTTTCGTTCCGATAGCAGTTCTGAAACTTTCCGGGCGGTATGGTTTACGACTGAAATGACTTTCGTGTAATCCATGCGCTTTGGGCCGAATGCGGCGATGGTTCCTATTCTATTGCCATCGAGTTCATAATTTTTTGCGATTAGGCTGCACCCGGTTATTTCCTCTTCAACATTTTCTTCGCCGATAAGAATGGTTAGCCCGTCTTGTTGTAAGCAGAGGTCCAAAAGGTTAATCAGCTTGGTTTTTTCTTCCAGAGCTTTAAATAGGGCTTTAATTTTATTGAGATCGCCAGCGAACTCCGGGTGATCAAGGAAATTTAAAGCTCCTTCCACGAGTAGCTCTCCACCTTGCTCCTCTTCGCCGAAGACCTGCGTGGAAAGCTCCATGGCTCGCTTCATAAGTCTGTCATAGTGCTCTCGCTCGTTCCGGATGCGGTGAAGAAGCTCCTGGCGAATGGTCTTGATGGTTTTACCACTGAATTCTTCATTGAGGAACTTTGATATGGAGGTCAGCTGGTCTTGGGTTATATCTTTTTCGATGGGGATGATCTTATTTTGCAGGATCCCTAGCTCCGAATAAAATACGGCTAGCGCTTCGCTTTGCCCCACCTTGATGAAGTCGATGTGCTTGAACCGGGTACTGGAAAAACTGGGCAGCATAACCAGTCCGGTCTGGTGCAAGTTCTCAGATAGTTGGCTGCAAGCTGACTCTAAAACCCCGTCAAAGCCCTGGGTCTTGGAAATGCGGTCGGGGTTGTGAGAAATCCCCACCTCGGGTAAGTCTGGAAGGCTCATGAGATGATTTACGAAAAAACGGTAGCCCTGATCGGTCGGAACCCGACCGGCGGAAACGTGGGGCCGGTGCAGGTAACCCATATCTTCTAGATCCGACATGACGTTACGTATGGTTGCTGGGCTTAGTTTCTGGAAATGTTTTCTAGCTAGGGTCCGCGAACCGACCGGTTCGGCTTCCTCAATATGGTCTCGGATAAGCTCCACTAGAATTGCTTGGCTTCTTTGATCCAGTACGGTGTTCATGGATTTTGCGATAAGGTCAGTAGAAAAGACGCGTTCTTAGTAAAGAGTTGTAAACAAATTATCAATAGGGAAATTGGTTGTCAACAGCCTTGGAGGGGCGGCGGGCTGGCGGAAAAGGTGGTTCTGGCAGCGATTTTTTTTGCCACCCAGTAAAATGGAGGGAGAAATTTACAAGTGGGAGTAGAGAAAATACTTTAACG
>CAZVZT010000047.1:0-8201 GCA_964631515.1 uncultured Nitrospinaceae bacterium | reverse complement strand
TTTCCAAGACCAGACATATAGGGTTCATCACCACTGGCTGCAGGTTGGGATCCTAGACCGGGGGGAATGAGGTTACTGATGACCTCCTTGTCCGAACTCTCCTGATCGTCCAACTCGTTCAGCAGTTCGTCCAGTCGATCTTCCTTTTTCGCGTGTGCCTGTTTGATTTTATAAATAATGTAGAGGACGAGTCCAAGACCAACCAGGGTCAAAACGAGGACGGGAGCTTCCCAGTTCTTTGGATCTAGAATGAGGCCTGGCTGAAGCCAGATTTTTTCAATAATTTTGCTGATCTGTTCAAAAATGTCTTCCATTTTATTTTCGGAAGGCAAACGGAAACATACCGAATACGTTTTTTCTTCGATGAATTTTTGTTGAAATACCCGAGGTCACGGGCATCTGACCTGCGTCAATGGCATACTATCATGCTTTGCCCAAAACTAGAAAAACTAATCATTTACAGGCAGGATCGAGGTTGGGAATGGTGTTATAATCCAGCCGGTTGGTTGAAAAAATTTAAAGCTAGTTTTTGTGGAACGCATCGGTTTATCTGCCAGTCAGTTATTAGAAGTCATGTTTTGTGGGGATGGGTAGGTACATGGAAAAGGTTTCGGTTGTTATTATTACTTTCAATGAGGAAAAAAACATCGAGCGTTGTCTTGAGAGTGTTCGATGGGCCGATGAAATCGTTGTGGTTGACACCTTTAGTACCGACCGTACGGTGGAGATTTGCCGGCGGTTTACTGACCGGGTGTTCCAGGAAAGCTGGCGTGGGTATGGTCTACAGAAAAACCTATGTGCCTCCAAAGCGAATAATCGCTGGGTTTTGAATGTCGATGCCGATGAGGTGATCTCTCCTGAATGTGCCGAGGCAATCCGGGATGTCCTGGCGAGTGAACTAAAGCATCCGGTGTACCGGTTCCCAAGGAAGAATTTTTTTGGCAATCGGTGGATACGTTATGCCGGATGGTATCCTGACCTAATAGCCCGACTTTATGACCGCACCTGCGTTGCTTTTTCTGAATCCGTCGTTCATGAAAGGCTCATTCCGGACTCGGATGCGGGTTTGATCGATCAACCTATTTTGCATTTCTCTTTTGACGGAATGGAGGACTATGTCAGTCGACAGAATCGATACTCCTCCTTGTATGCCGAGGAAAAGATACGTTCTGGATGGAGGGCCAATTGGACCCATCTTTACCTGCGCCCTCCCTGGTTTTTTTTTAAAACCTATTTTCTCAGGCAGGGATTTCGCGAAGGGTTTCTGGGGATATTTTTGTCGCTTGCGATGGCTTTTTATACTTACCTGAAATACGCCAAGACCCGGGCAGTTTGAGAAGGTGTCCGGGAATGTCTTTGTGGTTAAAGAATTGGGTTTTTGGTCAACTTCATATAGAATGAACTTGCGATAGAGGTGGGGTAAGTCGTTTGATCCGCTCTTTTCACCTCTTTCTGGTTCAGTCACTGCTTCGTAGGCCGTTTATCCTGGTCAACCCCCTTATCCTGAGGAACCCTTGAGTAGATCGCAGTTGTTGATATTGATGATTCCCGTCGTTTTGTTTTCGCTGACGGCGCATGAATATTCCCATGGCCGAATTGCTTTCCTATTAGGTGATGGTACCGCTAAACGTCTGGGCCGACTTTCTTTTAATCCGCTGAAACATCTGGATCCTATCGGTACCCTGTTTTTTTATTTTATGGGATTTGGTTGGGCCAAGCCGGTGCCGGTGGACTGGAGGAATTTTCACAACCCGCGGAAGGATATGATGTACGTGGCTATCGCGGGTCCCTTGTCCAATGTGGTTCTTGCGGTGATCAGTGGTTTTTTTATCCGGATCATTGATCCTTACGAGCACTGGATTCTTTTTACTTTGTTGAGTTTTGGGGTATATATAAACGTGGCGCTGGCTATTTTCAATTTACTGCCGGTGTATCCCCTTGATGGCTCGAGCGTGATTAAAGGTTTGGTTCCCCGTGAGATTGCCGCCCGGTTGGGTGGATTGGATCGATTCGGGGCTTTTATCCTTCTTGGAGTTATTTTGCTGGACCATTTTGCGCATACGGGAATCCTAGGTTTGATCTTATGGACACCCATCATTGTGACGGTTCAGTTCCTAACGCAGGATGCATTCCCTGATCTTTACAGTGTTCTCGTTGCTAGTTTCTCGATAATTAATAACAGCTGATACTCAGGAAGAAGATGAAGCAAAAGCGGATTTTAAGCGGGATGCAGCCTTCGGGGCAGTTGCATCTCGGAAATTATTTTGGAGCATTAAAAAACTGGGTGGTTTTACAGGATGAGTTTGAATGTTTCTACTTCATCGCTGACTGGCATTCGTTGACCACGTTATACGAAGATCCTCATCTTATTAATAAATATGTTTTCGAAGTGGCCGTTGACTGGTTGAGTTCGGGGTTGGACCCAGAAAAATGCACCCTGTTTGTTCAGTCTAGAATTCCTGAACACGCCGAACTTCATTTAATCCTTTCGATGATGGTCCCCGTCCCGTGGTTGGAACGAAACCCGACTTATAAGGAAAAGCAGGATGAGGTGAAGAATGTCGATATGAGTTCGTTCGGGTTTCTGGGATACCCCATTTTACAGACTGCCGATATTGTTCTCTATAAGGCCCACTTCGTTCCAGTTGGGATCGATCAGGCGCCGCATCTAGAGCTTTCACGCGAAATCATCCGGCGGTTTAATAATTTGTACAAGAAAAAGGTTTTTATTGAACCTGTTGCAAAGATTTCTGAAATCCCAAAGCTCAATGGAACTGATGGGCGCAAAATGAGCAAGAGTTACGATAACGCCATTTATCTCTCCGATTCAGAAAAACAAATCACCAAAAAGGTCCGGTCTATGCTCACCGACCCGGCAAGGGGGCGACGCGGTGACCCCGGTGACCCGAAGGTGTGCAACCTGTTTCCGTTGCATAAGATTTATTCGCCGCAACCTATGCAAGAAGAAATAGATTCCGCCTGCCGCAAGGCCGAAATTGGTTGCGGCGACTGTAAGACGAAACTGGCTAGCACCATGCTGGAAGGCATGCGGCCAAATATGGAGAAGCGACGTGAAATTGCTTCAAAGCCCAAGGAGGTGGAAGAGATTCTGTGTGCTGGGACCGAGAAAGCGAGAAAGGTTGCTGCAGCGACGCTTCAGGAAGCCAAGACCGCGATGAAGATCGCGTGAATTTTTGCTGAAGACGGAAGAAGGCTGTAAAAAAACAAGATAACAGCAGAATCTTTGAGTCAGGGAAATATGTAAATTTCCCCTACCCATATCCTCTTCGTAGGGGAGTTTTGTTTGATCAATTAAAGAGTTAACTATGGACTATAAAGAAACACTCAATTTACCGCAGACGGACTTCCCAATGAAGGCCAACCTCGCCAAAAGGGAACCGGAAATACTCGCCCGATGGGAAGAGGAGGATATCTACGCTGCCATTCGCGACAAGTCTAGGGGGAAGCCCAAGTTCGTTTTTCACGATGGTCCACCCTATGCCAACGGCCACATCCACATGGGGCACGCCCTAAACAAGATTCTTAAGGATTTCATTGTCCGGTTCATGGGGATGAAAGGGTATGATGCGACCTTTGTGCCGGGATGGGATTGTCATGGTCTGCCTATCGAACACCAGGTAGGCAAGGAACAAAAGAAAAAAAAGAAAACCCCTTCGAAATCCGAAATCCGTAAGCTGTGTCGCGATTATGCAGGTAATTTTGTCGATATCCAGCGCGAAGAATTTAAACGGCTCGGTGTGTTTGCCGACTGGAAACGCCCTTACTTGACCATGTCGTACACTTACGAAGCTGCGATTGTGGAAGAACTTGGGAAATTCATCGAAAAGGGAGCAGTGTACAACGGACTGAAACCGGTTCATTGGTGCACTTCATGTCGAACTGCGCTGGCGGAAGCGGAGGTCGAATATGCGGACCATACGTCACCCTCCATCTACGTTAAGTTCCCGGTGAAATCGGGGCTGGCAGGTCAGTTCGGAGACGTTGCCCCTGAGAAAACCCGTTTCGTCATCTGGACCACGACGCCTTGGACACTCCCCGCCAACCTTGCGGTTTGTCTGCATCCTGACTTTCAATATATAGCGGTCAAGATTAACGATGAAATTTTTGTGGTCGCTGAGGAATTGTTGTCGGGGCTTGTTCTTGAGTGGGGAGCCGAAGAATACGAAGTGCTCGGCAAGTGTGTTGGCAGGGAGTTGGAAGGAGTTATCTGTCGTCACCCGTTTATCGATCGGGATTCACAGATCATTTTGGGTGAGCACGTTACCCTGGAGCAGGGGACCGGATGTGTTCATACCGCACCCGGACATGGACAGGAAGACTATATAATCGGCCAGAAATACGGGCTTGATACATATAACCCGGTGGACGATGGTGGAATATTTAAGCCGGAAGTGGAGCATTTTGGTGGGCTCTTCGTGCGCAAAGCCAATCCTGAAATTGTGGAAAAACTGCGGGCGGACGGAAACCTAATTCATGATGACTCCATCAACCATTCCTTTCCTCATTGTTGGCGTTGCCGACAGCCGATCATCTTTCGGGCGACGAGTCAGTGGTTTATTTCAATGGATGCTGACAACTTGCGCCAAAAAGCACTCGGAGCCGTCCGAAAAACAAAATGGGTTCCGCACTGGGGGGAGGAGCGCATCTACAGCATGATAGAGAACCGTCCCGACTGGTGTATTTCCCGACAGAGAGCCTGGGGAGTTCCCATTACTGCATTCAACTGTAAGGCCTGCGGTGAGATTTTGTGCTCCAGGGAGATATTCGCTCACATTGCTGGCTTGATAAAAGAGCACGGCGCGGATTTCTGGTTTGAAAAGGAAGTTTCGGATTTACTTCCCGAAGGAGTCACTTGCTCCTGCGGTGAAAAAGAGTTCGATAAAACAAACGATATCCTTGATGTTTGGTTTGACTCGGGGGTGAGCCATGCAGCAGTTTTGGAGTCCAACCCTGATTTGGCCTGGCCCGCTGACCTGTACCTGGAAGGGAGTGACCAACACCGTGGGTGGTTCCACAGTTCGCTCTTAGAGTCAATCGGAACCCGTGGCAGAGCCCCATACAAAACGGTACTCACCCATGGATACGTTGTGGATGGGAAAGGCAAGAAGATGTCAAAGTCCGCAGGTAACGTTATTGCTCCGCAGAAGATTATCGATCAGTCCGGCGCAGAAATTTTACGGTTGTGGGTTGCCTCGGAAAATTATCGGGAAGACATTCGTATTTCTAATGAAATCCTCAACCGTCTGACCGAAGCTTATCGTAAGATTCGCAACACCCTCCGTTACCTTCTTGGGAATTTGAATGATTTTGACCCGGCCGCGGATTCGGTTAATACGGAAGATTTGATGGAAATCGATAAGTATATTCTCCATCGGTTTGAACTGTTGCGCGATAAAATTCAAAAGGCATTCGAGGACTACGAATTTCATGTGTTCTATCATAGTTTTTATAACTTTTGTGTGGTAGACCTCAGCGCATTTTATCTCGATATCTTAAAAGACCGCTTGTACACCTACCCAAAAAAATCTACCGGCAGGCTCTCGGGGCAGACTGCGATGCATACACTGTTAAATGGGATGGTGCGGTTGATGGCACCGGTGCTGAGTTTTACTGCTGAAGAAACCTGGTCTTATATGTCTCCCGGTAGCGCGGAGGAAAAGAGCGTGCACATGAGTTCGTACCCCGAACCCCTGAATGTCGAAGTCGATGAAAGTTTCATCCGGAAGTGGGAAATGTTGACCGAATTAAAAAGCGAGGTGAGCAAGGCGTTGGAATTGCGCCGCCAGGAAAAGGTGATCGGTCACTCCCTCGATGCTCTTGTGCGGCTGGTCCTACCGGAAAAGGTTCGCGCTGTGCTCAACAACGAATTCGAAGACCTAAAATTTATTTTTATCGTCTCTGGGGTTGAGGTGGTTTCCAGCCTAGAAGGGAATGGAAAAGTTTACTCCAGCGAAAATATCGAAGGTGTGAAGATTGAAGTTTGTTCGATGGGGGGGAGCAAGTGTGGGCGTTGCTGGAACTATTTTACGGAAGAAGTTGTGGGTGAAGTGGAACACACTGGTGTTTGCCCTCGATGCACGGAAAACCTTGAGTCGGCAAAGGCTTGAACGGTTTTGAGGAAAAAATACCTACAGCTGCTTCTTATTTCTGGTGCGTTGATCCTAATCGATCAGTGGACGAAGTTTCTGGTCACAATTCATATCCCTCTGTATTTTTCCGTTCGGGTAATTGATAATTTTTTTAACATCACCCACATACGGAATGCAGGAGTGGCGTTCGGATTGTTCGCTAACCATGAATCAGAATACAAGGTCCTCTTTTTTATTGTAATTTCAGCTATCGCCATCGTCGCCATTTTAATTCTTTTTCACCAGACCCCCAACAACCGACGGATGGTGCGAACAGGGTTGACGTTGATTTTGAGCGGAGCCATCGGTAACCTCATGGACCGCATCGTTCACAAGGAAGTAATCGATTTTATTGATTTTTACTATCAAAAATTTCATTGGCCTGCTTTTAACGTGGCCGATTCATGCATTACAATTGGGGTTGCGCTCATGATTCTTGATCTTTTTTGGCATCACCCTGAAGCGAGTGTTGCTTCGAAATCTCCAAGTGGACCTCTGTATAAATAACCCTTTGTCCAGCTGAGTGGCTGGACGCTTTTGACCTTATGTATCCTATCCTTGTCGAATTTGGATTTGTTAAGGTTTTCACTTATGGTCTGCTGGTTGCGACCGGATTCTTGGTAGCAATCATGGTAGGAGCGTCCCGGGGAGAGCGAGAGGGATGCGATCCTCAAAAAATCATTGACCTCTGTTTTTATATCATGATGTCGGCGCTTCTGGGTGCCCGCATGTTCTATATTATAGTTGAGTACAAATATTTCGCTGCTGCACCTCTTGAAATATTCAAGTTCTGGAAAGGCGGGTTAGTTTTTTACGGTGGTTTGATTGTTGCGGTACTCGTTTCGCTTTGGTATTTGAAGCGGCATCAGATGCCTGTTTGGAAAGTAGCCGATATACTTGCGCCGTCGATTGCGCTGGGTCAGGGTATCGGGCGCTGGGGATGTTTTTTTGCGGGATGTTGTTATGGAGTTAAAACCGACGTTCCCTGGGCCGTTACCTTTGCCGACTCCAGGTCGCTTGCCCCCCAGGGAATTCCTCTACACCCAACTCAGATTTACCTTTCTCTGAACGCGCTTTTCATTTTCGCGTTTCTCCTGTGGCTAAGCAAAAGGAAAAAATTTGATGGCCAGATTTTTTGGGCTTATGGCATTCTTTACTCAATCGGAAGATTCATTATCGAATACTTCCGAGGCGACGATCGCGGTTTTGCGGTCGAACAGGTTTTATCGACGTCGCAGTTTGTTGGTATTTTCGTTTTGGGGATATCTGTGTTCATGTTTTATTGCCTGCACCGTAAAGCAACCGTGACTCCTGCCTCTTGACTTCGTTTTAACGCGAAGGCCTTCAGTGTACAACCCTGATTGTTTTTCCTTCCGCCCAGAGTGGGAACGCTTGGCTGAACTTTCTGCGCTATGAAGGAGTTTATAGCGAGTAATCCTTTAATGCTCTCAGGGGATATTCGGGGGACGCCTTTGAGGGTAGGTTTTAAGCAAAAAAAAACGGCAGGGCCAAAGGCCCTGCCGACAATCGGAAATAAGAACCCTACTTTGGGACAACTTTTTCGGACTGCGAACCCTTCGGTCCTTGACTGACCTCAAACTCTACCTCCTGTCCCTCGTTCAGTGTTTTGAATCCGTCTCCTTCAATTGCTGAGTAATGGACGAATATGTCTTCTCCACCCTCCGTATGAATAAAACCATATCCTTTTTTGTTGTTGAACCACTTAACATTCCCCACGGCCATAGCAAACCTCCTCCCTAAGAAGTTACTGCGGTGCCTGCCTTCTAGCATATATTTTTAGAAGCTTCAAGCGCCGGTGATCGCATGTCGAATTTGTAAGTGGGTGTTGATTAAGCTATTCACTTTAAAAGGGTTGGCCCAGTTCGCGTGTCTGCGGGTAGCCTTTTGGGAGAGCCCTTGATAGATGATAAACAACTTAAAAACAGCGGACTTGTGAGAACCACTTAACCTTACTAGGCTACAGGTTGATTCCTTTAGCGCTAATTGACTTTCCGCGCCAAAAGCCATAGAATTCTCCTGTAAAATTCGAGT
>CAZVZT010000046.1:0-8243 GCA_964631515.1 uncultured Nitrospinaceae bacterium | reverse complement strand
TGGAGTTCAGTAAATTGAATTAAGGAATGGGTCGTGCCTACGCACCTTACTTGCGATTTTTGATAAAAGCGATCATTTCGCTTAGGCGTTTTAAGGTTGTGTCCTTTCCAAGGAGAAGGACGACGTCGTAGATTCCTGGGCTGGTCGTGCTGCCGGTGAGCGCTACGCGTACCGGTTGGGCCACCTTGCCAAGTTTGAGGCCGGCTTCTTCCGCGACTTGCTTGAACAGTGTTTCTACTGAGTCGTGCTCCAGCACGTTTATTTCGGAGAGCCCGGATGCAATTTTTTCCAGATGTGGCTTGATCTCTGCAGTGAGAAATTTACTGCGAGCTTTCTCGTCGAACTCGAGTTCTGTTTTGAAATAAAATGCTGACTTCTGCGCCATCTCAACCAGTGTCTCCGCCCGTTGGTTGAGCGACGGGATGGGTTTTGCTATTTCTTCAAGGCTCAGCCCGTGCCCTTCGGGCAAGATACCTTCCTTGACGAGGATGGGGGCCAGGTGACGGGCGAGGTCAACAGGCGGGGTGTTCTGGATGTACTGCTGGTTCAGCCACTGGAGTTTTTCCGGGTTGAATACGGCGGCAGAGGTGGTGACGGACTCTAGGGAGAAAAATTCGATCATTTCTTCGCGGGTGAAGATTTCCTGGTCGCCGTGCGACCAGCCAAGCCGCGCCAGGTAATTAACCAGTGCGTCGGGCAGGTACCCCATGTCGCGGTAGGCCAGCGCCGAGGTCGCACCGTGTCGCTTGCTCAGGCGGGTTTTGTCCGACCCCAGGATCATCGAGATATGGGCGAACTCCGGACGCGGGATACCGAGTCCGTCGTACAGTAACGCCTGCTTCGGTGAGTTTGATAAATGGTCGTCGCCCCTAATGACCTGGGTGATGCCCATATCGCCATCGTCAACCACCACCACGAAGTTATAAGTGGGCGTGCCGTCGGTACGGAGGATGATAAAGTCGTCGAGTTCCTCATTCTGGAATATCACGTTACCGCGAAGCCGGTCACGGACGGTGACCGTGCCTTCTTGCGGCGCTTTAAAGCGGACGACGGAAGCGGCTCCTTCGGCTGTCGCGCCGGACCTGTTGCGGCAGGTGCCGTCGTATTTCGGTTTGAGCCCTTTTGCCTGCGCTTCCTCACGTTTTTTATCGAGTTCCTCCGGCGTGCAGAAGCAGGGGTAGGCCTTTCCTTCATTCAACAGTTGATCGACCTTTTCCCTATAGAGAACCTGCCTTTTTGTTTGCCGGTGCGGTCCCTCATCCCAGTCCAATCCCAGCCACTTCATCGACGCGAGGATTTCCTCGATTGACTCTTCAGTCGAACGGGAAGCGTCAGTGTCTTCGATGCGGAGGATGAACTGTCCGCCGCAATGACGGGCGTAAAGCCAGTTGAACAGGGCCGTGCGCACGCCCCCGACATGGAGGAATCCAGTCGGACTCGGTGCGAATCGGACTCTAACAGGATCAGTCATGAATCGAACTCTGTGAGATTGAGAAGCCAGCCGCCAAATTAACAGATTTAATCGGGGAAATTAAGCACGAAAAAGCCCACCACGATTTGTGGCAGGCGGTGGATAGCAAGTACCGGGCACCCAGCTCCGGGCGGGGTACCGGGTCACGTTCCATTAGTTCTTTCCTGGGACAGGCAAAAAAAAAGAACAGCCGGCTTGGGAGAAGCCGGCTGTTCCCAGAGTAAGGGCTCCACTTGCAATAAAGCCCAGTAAGGATTTAATTAGTTACAGGTTACTGTAACCGGGTTTGTTCCGTGGTTGGTGATTTTAACCAATCCGCTGATGTCGCCGATCGAGTCGCCACGGCTGAAAGAGGACTGCTTGGACAGGGTTACTGTCTTCGAACCCGGTTTGCTGCCATAGAACTTCGCTTCACTCAAACCTACTTCGTGACCTTTATCAGAGCCATGAAGTGCTGCGTTGTTGTCTGCCGGTCCGAGAGCAATCGGAACGGTGGTGGCATTGGAAGACTTCCAAACCATGACATTGGCGCTTCCGCGGTCGTTGCTGGTGTAACCGAATTTGTCGTTATTCTCGGTTGCGATGTCCGCCACTTCGATGGTGATGGATTTAGCATCGGTACAAGATGTAGACTGGTTGGAGCTGATTGTCCCCGCCGATGCGCTGAAAGCGATGCCCACGACGAGAGCTAGGGTGAATCCAAAAATCTTTTTCATTTTCTTCCTCCCTCTAAGGTTTGGATTAACTGCTACCATCTATCCTACAAATAAGCACCCTAACACCGCTTCCGCTTCAGCAACTTATATGGACCGAAGTCCAACAACGTCAATTTGTACGCAGGTGCTTTGACTCAAGTGTTTTTTGATCTCCCCCCGGTAACATGCGATGTAGGTGCCGGCACGATCGAAAGCCAGGTTCAGCGATGCAGAGGGTTCCAGCTCCTTTATGGAGAGCATTTTCTTTCCCGAAGAAACTTGGATGACAGTAAAATTAAGAAGCGTCATCTGAGAATCGTTGCTCAATCTCACATCAGCGCTTTTTGCCACTCGGAATGTCTTCAACTCCGGTCCCGGAGTGCTGAGTGAAATTTGAGAGCCGCCTGATTCTGCAGTCCCCGACCCCATGCTCATGGCGATCAAAAACGACGCCATGATGACGAATGATTGAACGCGCGTTCTGGTATCGGTAACTTGCATAGCGGTTTTCGATGCCACGGCCATTTGCCAATCGCCTGACTTGCGCGCGCCCTCCTCACCGAGCCCAGCATTTGCTTGACTCACAAGAGATCAGGGCGCACGGGGTTTCCCAGTCACATAAGGAATTCTAGAAGAGTGAAGGTAACCGCGGTATCGGTGAAATGCTGAAAATAACCGTAGGTGGTGTGCTCTGTCTTTGTAGGGCTTTTCTTAGTTTCTCGCGTGAATACTTGAGGTGGGGCTGGAATAGCAAAGCCTATTCCGGTTTGAACGACCAATCGAGGTGGATGGGGGGGGCAGGAAAAACCTACCTATAGAAGGTTTGTTTTTATGGCGTAATGGATCAACTCCGCATTTTTAGTCATTCTCATTTTTTCAAGGATGCGTGACCGGTGCGTGCTGATGGTTTTAACGCTGAGCGAGAGATCCTCGCCGATTTCGGTGAGGGGCTTGCCGGCAGCAATCATGCAGAACACCTGGTACTCGCGGTCAGACAGTTTTTCGTGGGGTGGGCGGTCGGGATCGGATGATTCAAAAGCCAGTTTTTCAGTGATTTTTTGACTGGCAAATTTTCCTCCATTCGCTATCTTGCGAATGGCTTGGGCCAATTGTTCCGACGCGCTCTCTTTGGTCAGGTAACCCGATGCGCCGGCTTTGATGAACCTCACCGCGTATTGCTCTTCGGGGTAAACGCTCAGGACCAAAACAGAGAGCGCAGGGTGTTCAGTCTTCAGTTGTTTCAGCAAATCGAGTCCGCTTTTGCCAGGCATGGCGATATCAAGAAGCACTATATCAAACTTATCTTCTTTGGCCCGGGTGAGTAACTCATCTCCATTACTGACTTCAGCGGCCACTGTGATGTCATCCGTGTCGTCAAGCGCGTGTTTGAGCCCACGCCTAAATAGTGGGTGGTCGTCCGCGATGATTACTTTGATGGTGTCATTACCGATAGTTTTCATAATTCAGCTCCGTTTCAGTCTCTTTGGATTTCAATGGTCACTGTAGTGCCCTGGTCGTCGGCGCTTTCGATTGCCACTTTCCCGCCCCAGACAAGGGCCCGCTCGCGCATACCTAAGAGTCCTAGCGACTTCACGTTAGAAACCTGCTCCGGCTTGATTCCTATGCCGTCGTCGCAAACCTGTAGAGTAATAGTATCATTGTTTTCGCTCATGGTGGCATCTATATTTTTTGCCTGTGCGTGGCGGAGGACGTTGGTTAGCGTTTCTTGGAAAATACGGAAAACCGTGGTGGATCTTTTGGTATCTAGGACTATACCTTCATCCCCATTATCAAAATGAAACCGGATACCCGTTCTCTTTTCGAATTCCCGTCCTTGCCACTCGACGGCTTCCTGAAGACCCAGGTCGTCTAGAATCGGTGGGCGCAATTCCGTGGCGAGTTTTTTCGCTGATTGGACGGTATTGTCGATAAGCTCCAACATCATTTGCGTGTCGGTGCGTAGCGAGGGATGTTGTTTAAGCAGTTTTTTGTCGAACAGGGAGAGCTCCAGTTTTAGTGTGGTCAGGATTTGCGCGAGTTCATCGTGAACTTCGCGTGCGATGCGGGTGCGCTCCTCTTCCCGAATCAGCTCCAGTCGATGGTAAAGTTTGCGTAACCGTTCGTTGGAATCCTGAATGGCCTCCTTGGCTTGTTGCCGCTCGACCACCCGCCCTAACTGAGTTCCCACCTGGGCCATAACCTCCATCATTTCTTGGTCGGGTTCCGCCGCCTGGGCGGAAAAAAATTCCATGACCCCGGCCACCTGCTGTCCGTTTAGAATGGGGAAGGCGAGGCCGGCTTTGACGCCGATGTTTTCGGCATGTTTTGCGCGTGGGAAATTTGGATCCTTGGTGACATCGATGATCCATGCTGGGAGACCGCTGGCAAAGACGCGACCGGGTAAACCTTCTCCCGGCCCCATGACTGTTGCTTCCGATATTTTTCGAAACGCTGCAAACTGTTCCGGGTTTTTCATGTACCAGATTTTTGTCGGATTCAGCCAGCTAGAGGTGGGGGTGGCAGGAATGTACACATGACCAACAGACCAGTTGGCACGCGCACAGATTTGTTGTAAACAGGTTTCCAGTGTTTTTTCCAGCGTATGAGTTTCGTTCGTATGAGTTTCGTTTGCGGTGACGGCGATGTCCTTACTCAGTTGCACGTAGTTTGTTTCACGGGTCAAGCGTGCATTGGACTCGTTTAGCTCGATGGTGCGTTGTCTGACGCGCTCTTCAAGTTCACTACGTATAGCGACGGCTCTTCCTGAAGTTCTGTTTTGTAACAGGCACAGCACAGCCGCTACCCAGATGATGAAAACCGCCAGCGACCGATTGATAATGTTAACAATAGCTTCCCAGGGCTCCTCCGCCTGTGGAGACAACGGGTACCCTGCAATTGTCAGGAGGGTTCCAAGGGCAGCACCCAGGTAGACCAACTTTTTGTTGTTGGCAAGGAGGCCTAACAGGACCGGGATGACATAAAGAACCCCGCCGGAGATCCCAAGGGGAGCAGCCTGCTCGGTCAGGAAAATACCAGCCGCGACTAAAATTTGCGCTGCGAAGAGGGGGGCATCGAGTTTTTTGGATTGAGCGCTCAAGAAGTTTCTACAGTTAGTGAAGGTGGTTCGGCGTATCCCATTTCGAAAAAATGTCAAACCGCCAGAAGGTCACGGATTATCCGGACTTCAAAAACAAAATGCGCCTAGAGAAGACCTACAAGCTCTTTCAACGATGCCTTTATTCTAATACAACTGCACCTAGAAAGATATTTTTCTCTTGGTCTAAGACCCCTTGGGAGTGCGGCGAGTGGGCGGTTTGAAATCTACCAAGGGCCTTTGTGGCGGTAGGGAATAATTGCTTTTTTCGAAAGTATGGATGAGCCCAGCCCGCGAGAGCGGCCAGATGCCTTTAACCTCGTTATCGGGTGTGTCTCCTTTAAATATCAAATATCCGTACCTTCCGTAGTGAGGCAGTTTGCGGATTAGTCCGGGAACGCTTGCCCCCGATGAGGTAACGAGCCATGTGGTCCAACCATCCTTACTGCCAGGCCGGTTGAGGGTAAATACGAAGCTGTGATTCTCCCATGGGTACCGTTTGTCATTCAGAGTCACTCCCTGTTCGTCGACCTTCACGCCATACCGGTCGAGTTGTGGTTTGAGTTGCTTGGCGAAAGTATTGTTGCGTCCGAAAACCCAGACGCTGCCTGCGGGAACGGGGGTGAGCATATTGTCCCTGAGAAGAGGTTTCTTGCCGGACGTGTCTTCCACTGACTGTGCGAACTGATGATAGCCCATGAGCACGTCGGAAAACTCTTCCTCTGAGGGGAGGACCGATGTCTGCGTTTTCGACCCGTAGGTTTGCCCGATGCTCGGCGGCACTTCACCGGGGTTGAGCCGACGGAATACCTCGTGGTAAGGGTCAAGGACCACGTTGACCGGCTTGCCAGGCAGGGAAAGGTGGAACGTCTGTTTCTTATCCATCAGGGTCAGGTTTCCCAACCGAGGTTTCTCAACTTCTTTCAGCCATATGGCGATGGGGATATCCATTTTAAAAATGGGGCCGGGCTGTGCTTGCCGGATTTTGAGTTGAAGCAGGTACTCGTCATTCTGTTTGCGGTACGAAGCCGGTAAAAGTTCCAGTTGTGGCGCTCCCGCTCTTTTGATCCACTGGTCAAAAAATACCTCTAAGTTGCGTTTGCCTACGCGCTCGAAAGAATCTTGCAATTCCTTGAACCCGGCAAAGCGGAACCGGTTTTGATTATAAAAATCACGCAGCGCTTCGAGGAAGATTTCGTTGCCTACCTCGTGCCTGAGCATGTGCAGGACCATAAGCGTCTTTCCATAACCCACTGCCTGCGAGGCCATGCTGTCGCGTCCCTTGAACTCTGCCAGTGGAAAATCGTTTGTTTCGTTGACGTAGCTCGCGAACTTCATCAATTCCTGAAACCGGTAGCGGTCACCTTTGCCCCTTAACTCAGGCAGGAGATGATCAGCAAGATAGGTGGTTAGCCCCTCAGCCCAGTTTCCGAAGTCCGGATCGATGTAGACCCCGTTGCCCCACCAGTTATGCAGGATTTCGTGAGGAAACGAAGTGTGAAGGATAAAAGGGAAACGAATGACGCGTGAACCCAGCAGGGTGAACGATGGCATTCCATAGCCAGTCTGTCGCGAGTTTTCCACCACCGCAAATTTTTTATACGGGTAAGGACCCAGCAGGCGAGAGTAAAAATCGATATAGGCCCGCGCCGCTTCGATATAACGGTCGGCGAGGGCTTTGTCATCTTCACGCAGATAGACATGGAGAAAAATTTCTCCGTGGTGCTCGTTAAACTCATGGTACCGATCAGCAACGAGAAAGATCTCCTCCTGCGGATTTGTTTCACTCCAAATGACTTCGCGGTGTTTGCCCTTCAAGTCCTCGCTGATTTTTTCTCCTTGGCTCACGGATCTCCATTCGGCGGGTGTTTTTACAGTCATTTGAAACGTGATCCGTTCCTTCGCTGTCCCCTGCGTTGCGATTTGCGGATAAAAATGGTCTATGCCGGAAAGGAGAAGCGTTTCCGTTGTTTTGTCGCTAGAGACTGGGAGAGGACTAGAATAAATAAACGTCAGTTCCAACGGATTGGGCCAGGCCTTTCCCGGAGGCCGAGAAATATCGATGCGGAGGAGTGCGCCACCCAAATTCTCCTGGTTTTTTGAGTGTGTTTGAGTGACTTCGCTGTCTCCGCCAGAAACATCGACTTGGTCAATACGCGAGTTTATGTGCAGGTGGAAGCTTAGAACTTGTGGTGTGGATTCGTTCGTCGGCACCATCACCACGTCATGGAATCGGGCGGAAGATTCTGCCGGGTCAAGTGTCGCCGTCAGCTTGTGATGGATCGGGGCCTGCAGGGCAAACGTAGGGGAGAGCGTAACGACCCAAAGATAAAGAAAGATTCCGGTTGAAAGAAGTCTAGGAAGGATATGCACTTGTTATAACCCTCTTCACCCAGCCTGCCTATTTCTAACGAACATGGTAGGCATTGGTAATTTACCCCCTACCCTTGGAGATCGGGTTCGCTCTGGGCTTGGTTACCCCACAACAGCGTCCACGCCACGGTGGGTTTCGCCGACGATGCGGATCACCACGCGGTTGGGAATGCACGCGGCCAGCCGATCAGCGTAGCGTATATAACCCGATTTAATACACACCTTATTTTTGCATGGGGAACGGACGATGCGGGCCTGTCCTTTTTTGACCTCCACTTCGGTTTCGCCCAGCGGACCTTTCACGTGTGTGACCTGGTCCCTATCGAGAGAGAGGCGTGTGACCTCTTTTTGGTTTACCTCGACGACAACCCAATTACCCTTGCCAAAAACTGTTCCCCAGTTGGCAATAAACACTACGTTAAGAGCGAGCAGCGCCACGATAAGAATTTTATCTCCTAAAGTGAAACGCATAATTTTAAAATTTACTCCAGACAAACTGTTAAAACACTTTTAGTTTTTCGAGTTTTGTGAGTTTCTTGGATTCGCGCAGGGCCTGTTTTGCGTCATCTGATTTGATCCGGTTGCCGCCAAGGTGCAGGTAAGTCAACTG
>CAZVZT010000045.1:0-8382 GCA_964631515.1 uncultured Nitrospinaceae bacterium | reverse complement strand
AAAAATTTTAAAATATTCATTCACGCTGACTACTCCGTACCGGAACGAAATTCTTCAACAGCAGTGAATTACTGACGACGGAAACGGAACTGAACGCCATGGCCAACGCGGCGTAGACGGGTTTGAGTAAAACACCGAAAACTGGATACAATATTCCGGCAGCAATCGGAATCCCCATGCAGTTATAGAAAAACGCCCAGAAAAGATTCTGCCTGATTTTTCCCATCGTCTTTTTGCTCAATTCGATGGCATCCGCAACCGCGTTGAGGTCGTGGGTCATGAGAGTGATGTCAGAGGCCTCCATGGCAATATCGGTCCCTGACCCCACCGCGATCCCAATATCGGCGCGTGCCAGCGCCGGGGCATCATTAATGCCATCCCCAACCATGGCGACAAACCGTCCCTGCTCTTTCAGTTTGGCCACTTCATCCGCCTTGTCGCCGGGAAGCACTTCGGAAGACACAGTTTGTATCCCCAACTTATCAGCGATAGCCTGTGCGGTGTGTCGGTTATCCCCGGTGATCAGTCCCACCTGCAATCCGAGTTCCTGCAGCCGCTCCACCGCCTCCTTGGCGTGGGGGCGGACAAAATCCGAGGCGGTGATGATTCCGGCCACCCGACGATCAACACTCAGAACCATCGAAGTTTTCCCCTGGTGCGCGAGTTCTTCAAGCCGGCCGGTCCACTGAGAGGCATCAATTCCTTTCTCCTCCATGAGTTTTAGGTTGCCCAGCATCACTTCCTGTCCGTTCAAAGCGGCACAGACCCCAAATCCAGGTAACGCTTCAAATTCCGTGATCTCCTCCAGCCTTAAGTCCCTTTTTTTTGCTTCACTGATGACGGCCTTACCCAGAGGATGCTCCGATCCCTTTTCCAGCGATGCGGCATAGATTAATAGCCGGTCCGCAGAAAGCTCGGACTGAGAATCCAGAATCACATCGTTCACTTCCGGTTTTCCTTCGGTTAGGGTCCCCGTTTTATCAAAAAGAACAGTATCCAGCTTGCATACCTGTTCTAGTGTTTCACCACCCTTGATAAGAATACCCAGTTCAGCGCCCTTGCCGGTTCCCACCATGATGGCGGTAGGTGTAGCGAGTCCAAGCGCACAAGGACAAGCGATGATCATGACCGAAATGAACACCATGAGTGCAAATACGAACGACGAGGTCGGCAGGTCGGTAATGGATTCCCCCCAAAACCACCACACAAAAAAAGACAGGGTCGCAATCCCGATCACCACGGGAACGAAAATACCCGCCACTTTATCAGCCAGCCGCTGGACCGGCGCCTTCGAGCCTTGCGCTTCTTCAACCATCCGTATGATCTGCGAAAGCATGGAATCTTTTCCCAGTCGCGTTGCACGCATCTTGAAGAACCCAGTTTTATTGACGGAACCACCGACCACAGCAGAACCCGGCTTTTTATCAACCGGAAGGCTTTCGCCGGTAACCATGGATTCGTCGATGGAGGTGGTGCCTTCGAGGATCGTCCCGTCAACGGGAATTTTTTCACCTGACCGCACAAGAACAATATCGCCCTCCCCCACCTCACTGATGGGAACGTCGACTTCAGTTCCGTTGCGCTCCACTCGCGCGGTTTTCGGTTGGAGTCCGATGAGTCTGCGGATGGCGTCGGAGGCGCGACTCTTTGCCCGTGCCTCTAGCAGTCGTCCCATCAACACCAACGCGATGATCATAACGGCTGCGTCGAAGTAGACCGATACATCCTGCCCCAGGAAACGGAGCGCATCAGGGAAAAACGTAGCAAACGCGCTATAGAAAAAGGCTGCGGAAGTTCCAACAGCGATGAGCGTGTTCATGTCGGAGTATCCGTGTCGTACCCCAGTCCAGGCCCCCCGGTAAAACGGCCACCCAGCCCAGAACTGAACCGGGGTTGCAAGCAGGAAAACAAAAAAGTTATGTGTAGGTGAACCCGAGCCAGGCAGTATTCCAGTATCTGGTCCCGTGCCGCTCCCCACGATCAACACCGCCACCGCAGCGCTGAAAATAAACCGTCTCTTGAGGGAAACCGTTTTGCGGACATGCCGCTCATCTTCCGTTTCAACTTTCGCTGCCTCTTTTTCCTCTTCTCGACATAAAACGTATCCGATAGCACTCAGCGCCGAATGAAGGTCGTGGAATCCGGCAAGAGATGGAAAAAACTCCACCACCGCTTTTTCGGTGGCTAGGTTTACCTTGACGTTGAGAACTCCGGGCAACCCGCATAATTTCTTTTCCACACGGGACACACAGGAAGCGCAGGTCATTCCCTCAACGGGAAAAGTCCTTCGTTGCCTCGGGACTTCGAATCCAAGTTTCTCGATGGTTTCGGAAACTGCGGATAACGAAACTTTTTCAGGATCGTAATCAATCGCTGCTTGCTCGGCTCCAAAATTCACATCCACTTGCCCCACTCCACTCAGAGCACTCACTTTTTTCTCGATACGGGCGGCGCAACTGGCACAACTCATTCCTCTCACGGAGAGAATCAGGTGCTTGAGATCCCGGGTGGCGTTGGGAGCAGTCATTTAGAACTATTTTTTGGTAAACAAGGTTTTAAGGGTAAATACCCCATAGGATAAAAACAGGATCGCGATCAGCCCGCTGGAAAAGGACCCATCACTCACGGCGCTAGTGAAGAAATAGATCCCCGCGCCACTGAGAATCGCTCCAACAGAGAAATACCCCGTCAACTTGAGAAGGGACATCCGGGAGGGAGGGGGACATTGCAGGTCTTCGCGCCTCCGCTTCAGTTGCCAGCGCCAGCGGAGGATATAGTAAGTTTGTCGCACCCAGGAAAACAGTCCGTCATCTTCCACCAAGCTGGCTTGGCAGTACATGCAATGCTTATCTGAGTCACGGTTGGGAAACCCGCAATTGAGGCACACTTTAGTTTCTGGCTTGTGATGGAGTAGCGTCAGTTCTTTTTTAGACTTACCCATACATCACACCCCTGACAAATCAGGTTTTTTACCGTTCTCCCTGCTTTATTTGAGACAAGACTAAACGTTCTCGGAAGATTTTTAAAAGTTTATACACACCGGCTTGTACTGTCAATAAACAACACTTCCGGTCAGTATCGGTTCGTCCAAACCAAAAAAATCTTGGGTCGGACCCCGAGTTTTCTATTGAACCGCGATTGCTATTGTTGAGACAAAACCCTATACTCCCCAGTTCGACGAAATTAGCACCTAGTATTTTGGAGACAAGTAAAAATGAAACTAATTCTGGCCTGCTTAATTGGGTTCCTATGGTTGTTCCCGGCACAGGGATTCACCACCCCCTCCTCCACGTCTACACCTGATGGGATGGTCCTGATCTCTGAGGGAGTTTTCGTCATGGGAAGCCATAAGTCCCTTTTGGAGTTGGATCCGGGTGATCTGTTCAATACCGATCGACATGCCCTGGGTCCGGAAAACCCGGCTCACCAGGTGAGACTGGATTCTTTCTTCATTGATAAGCATGAAGTCACTAACGCGGACTTCATGAAGTACACAAAATCTACCCAGGCGAGGAAACCTAGGTTCTGGGACGATCCTGACTTCAACAACCCCCGCCAACCGGTCGTAGGTATATCTTGGAAAGAAGCACAGGCTTATTGTAAATGGAAAGGTGGGCGCCTACCGACTGAAGCGGAATGGGAAAAAGCATCGCGGGGCAAACGTTCCGTCATATACCCTTGGGGCAATGAAACACCGGACCCCACGAAACTGAATTATGATGAGAAAATTCAGAAGACTACTCCGGTCGGATCCTATGAGGCAGGAAAATCGGACTATGGGGTATACGACCTTTCCGGAAACGTTGCAGAGTGGGTGTATGACTGGCACCTAGCCGAGTTCTATCTATTCTCTTCCAAGGCCAACCCGCTTGGACCCGAGAAGGGACAATACAAAGTAATTCGGGGAGGTAACTGGAGAAACAATGCAAGCGACGTGGACCTAACCTATAGAAATGCCACCGTCCCATCGGTCCGCAATAAAACGGTGGGTTTTCGCTGTGCCCAGAGTACCGGCGCAACCCCTCCCGGAGCCTACCCCACCCCGTAGTAACCTTTAATTCCGCCGTCGAGCAAAAAAAAGCCGGCAGAGCAAACGCTCTGCCGGCAGCATAGCCAGTTTAACTTATTTAGGAATCACGTTAGAAGCCTGCGGGCCCTTTTGCCCCATGGTTTTCTCAAACTCGACCGACTGACCCTCTCTGAGAGTTTTGAATCCATCTCCCTGAATGGCAGAAAAATGAACAAAACAATCCTCTCCATCTTCCGACTCGATAAAACCATACCCTTTACTGTCGTTAAACCACTTTACCTTTCCTTCAGCCATACCTAAAAATCTCCTACGAACAGGCGGAACAAAGAATCGGATTCAAACCGAATCTCGTTTCCGGTTGAAATAGGGTTGAGTAGTTGTCGGGGATCTAACGGGCCTGCTGATGTAAACAAACAACATAATACCGCTTTATCCTGCTAACGAGGCGTCAAATTCCTTCGCATAGCAATGACGTCCTCAACCATTTAGACTGCCCGATGCTAGCATAATTTTATTTATCTTCCAACACATAAATTTAATCCAACACAATAAACAAATAAGCTAAACCAACCTAGCTCCCGCGGTTTGGCAAACTTTACCGCATTATTTCCACTAATAACAAGTTGAAGGAAAATCAAACACGAGACAGCAAAACAACCTTCTGAATCTAAAAGCTTATTTGCTTCATTTTGGAGCTGAATCCGATCGTCTTCTACAAGCCCAGATAGTGTCACGGGGCTACCTTACCCTGAGCATGTAGGGAGTTTCATACATTGGGACCGCATTAGACCACACCGTGCTAGCCTCGGGCGTCGGAAGGTAAGATTAGGGAGAGAATTCGATCAAGCAGGTGGTCAGCAATTTCTCTTTTAGGAAGGAGAGGAAGTTGCTCGATTCTTTCCTCTTTATCGATGAATGTCACTTGGTTAGAATCGGATTGAAATCCAATTCCTGGTGCGCTGATATCATTAGCAACGATGAAGTCCAAATTTTTATTGTGAAGTTTTTCGGTGGCGCTCTGGACAATATTTTCCGATTCGGCGGCAAATCCTACCACGAATTGTCCGGTCTTCCACTCAGCGACGTTCAACAGAATATCCTCTGTCGGCACCAGTTTAAGAACGAGAGATTCGCCCCCTTTCTTTTTGATCTTTTCTTTTTCAATTTGCTCCGGTGCAAAATCACCCACCGCCGCAGTCATAATCAGAATGTCGCAACTGGGAAGCTGTTTGTGCACAAGTTCGTTCATCTCCGACGCTTTGCGGCATGAGAAGAGCCTAACGTCCTCAGAAACAGCCAATCGAGTGGGACCGCTGATGAGGGTGACTTTCGCCCCGCGGTCACACGCCGCATGGGCAACGGCAAAACCCATTTTACCCGAAGATGGGTTAGTGATGTAGCGGACCGGGTCAAGGGGCTCATGAGTCGGCCCCGCCGTAACCAAAATGCGAAACTTGGAAAGATCGTCTTTCAGGTTTAGTTTTCGTTTGACGGCCTCGAGCAAAATTTCCGGTGCAACGAGCCGACCCGGACCGACGGTACCGCAAGCCAGTTCCCCATGCTCGGGTTCGACAAATTCAACCCCCCGCCCCTTCATCGTTTCGATATTGGCTTTCACCGCTGGATTGGCGTACATGCCGTCGTTCATCGCGGGAGCAATGAGAACCGGTCCACGAAACGCGGCGAACACGTTAGACAATGCGTCGTCGGCGAGTCCATTGGCCATCTTGCCAATCGTACTGGCGGTAGCAGGCGCGACGACAAGGAGGTCCGCCGATTCTGCTACACGGATATGCTCCATTAAAGATGACGAAGCGCTGTCAAACACCTGATGATAAACTGGGTTCCCTGAAAGAGCCTCAAAAGTAAGGGGGGTGACAAATTTATCAGCGTTGGCGCTCATCACCACATACACCGTTGCCCCCTCCTTCGTCAGCAGACGCAAAAACTCTACCGCCTTATAAGCAGCAATGCCTCCGGAAACACCAAGAACGATTTTTCGCTTGCGCAATGCCATTAACTCTCCCTTGACCTCGATAATTATGGGTAAATCACTGCTATAAGTTGAATTATAAGTTGAAATGATGACAGGATCAATGGTTTCGGATCCGCGGCAAAGCTATCTCAAAAACAGCCAAGAGGATGGGGACCATGCCCACGTGGGAGCGAGAACATTATATTTAACGAGATAGCCCCCAGCCATTTCCCGTTGCAAAACAAACCCAATTATATTAATGTCCAATACCGAACGGTGCCACTCGACACCGCAGAGTGCTTCCCCCGAAGGCTTTCACGTCGGATCTTCGAGGAGGACCCCCAGAACACCTCCTAAAATCTGACCCCGCGCAGATCATGAGAAAAGTTCTAGTTGTAGGCGATGAGAAAGGAACAGGCCTCATCGTAAGAGTGGATTTTCAGGGGCACTCTCATTAAAATCAAGATCCTGCTAATCTGGATACCGTTATGACCCTACCCGTTCTCGAGCCGAGGTTTATTGCCGTCGAAGGCTGCATCGGCGCCGGCAAGACCTCATTGGTCAAGCTGCTAGGAAACCAATTCGACGCTCAAATGGTCCTTGAGGTGGACGAAGAAAACCCTTTTATTGATAAATTTTACCAAGACCGGGAAACTTTTGGTTTTCAGACCCAGATTTTTTTTTTACTGAACCGGTACAACCAATATACGGGCCTCGCGCAGAGGGACCTGTTCAGTTCGGTCGTCCTGGTGGATTACCTGTTCCAAAGAGACCGCCTGTTTGCCGCACTCAACCTGAAAGACCAAGAACTCAAGCTTTATGACCAGATTTATACCCTGCTGAGCGATAAGGCCCCCAAGCCCGACCTGGTAATTTTCCTTCAGGCCAGCACTGATATCCTACGAACCCGGGTGGATAAACGCGGCCGGGAATACGAGGCTTTCATGGACCCGGGTTATCTAGACGCGGTCAATAAGTCATTCAATAATTTCTTCTTTTACTATTCCGATACGCCTCTTTTAGTCATTAATACCAATGACATCGATTTCGTGGAGAAAAAATGTGATCTTGAAGAGTTGATTGTCAAGATCAATAGCCATACAATAGGGAGAGAGTATTACAATCCGCTTGGATCCTGACGGACCGGGACGGTGAAAGTGTTTTTGGAAGTCATTGGGCGCGTCGCAATGGGGACCTTTTTCAGGCTCCGAGTTTGAAGAAACGGCACGTCCAAAGTACCTAGAAATCTTTCCACCTATCGGCCCCCTTCGTTGGTGGGCTTTTTTATTAGGTCTCCAAAGGAAGTCTCACCGAGACTATCGTCCGTCCCACAGGTTTTCCCAGCGGTTATCCTAACCAAAGAATAGTCATGAAACCGAAAAAAGTAACCGTTCCCATCATTATGGAGCGGAAAGATTCTGCAAAAAAAATTGTTGCGCTCACCGCATATGATTACAGTTTCGCCAAGCTGTTGGATGACACCGGTCTGGACATCATCTTGGTAGGCGACTCCCTATCCATGGTTTCCCTCGGTCACGAGACCACCCTCCCAGTAACCATGGACGAAATGATCGTTCACACCCGTGCTGTGAAACGAGGCTGTCACAACGCCCTGTTGGTGGCTGACATGCCATTTATGTCGTACCAGGTCTCTGATGAGCAAGCCATCGCCAATGCTGGAAGGTTTATTCAGGAAGCCGGGGCCGAAGCGGTAAAACTCGAAGGAGGCGCACGCATGGCCAGCCGTATTCGAGCCATCACCGATGCGGAAATTCCGGTAATGGGCCATATCGGCCTCACACCCCAGTCCGTCAACAGGTTCGGGGGATACCGGGTTCAGGGGAAAAAGTTCAAGGACGCACACCAAATCAAGCAGGACGCACGAAAACTTCAGGAAGCTGGGGTCTTTGCAATCGTGCTGGAAGGCATCCCCGACGAGCTGGCCGCCGAAATCACACAGAGTATCAAGGTGCCCACCATTGGCATCGGAGCCGGCCCTCAATGTGATGGACAAATCCTGGTACTGCACGACCTGCTCGGGCTAGGGGCAGATTTCACCCCGAAATTCGTAAAACAATACGCAGATCTCGGCGCGCAGACACAAAAAGCGGTTGCCACTTATATTCAGGAGGTGCGCAGCGGAGGCTTCCCGGATGAAGAACATTCGTACCAGGTAAAAAGCAAGCCCTTAAAGTCGGTAAGCAACAAGGAGTGCGGGTGATCCGGCCTAGGCTGAAGCAATAGACGAAAGTTCTTCCATATTTTTTCGAGACCCGAAACAATTACTATGAAAACAACCTACTTAGATCGAAGTCCTACCGCCAGCAAGCAGACCAAAACCCTGCTAACCATCACCTCTATCAAGGAGATGAAAGCG
>CAZVZT010000044.1:0-8631 GCA_964631515.1 uncultured Nitrospinaceae bacterium | reverse complement strand
TGTCGGGTACGCAATAGGACAGGCGAAAATATCCCGGCGCACCGAATCCACGCCCGGGAACCACCAGTACTCGCTTTTCGGCGAGTTTGTTTGCAAATTCCACGTCGTCCTCGGTGGGCGATTTAGGAAAGAAATAGAACGCGCCTTGGGGCTTGACTACGGAATAACCGATGCGGGTCAGTTCCTTGTATAGGAAATCCCGCTTGCGCTGGTACTGGTCTATGTCGACCGAAACCTCTTGCACGTTTTTCACCGCTCGCTGGATGAGTGCCGGGGCGTTGACGAATCCGAGCACCCGGTTACAGAAGGTGAGCCCGGCCATCAGGTTCTCCCGATCTTCGCATTCTGGATGCACCGCGACGTATCCGATGCGTTCGCCGGGGATCGCTAGGTCCTTAGAATGGGAGGTAACGTAGATACTGTTTTCGTAGAACCTCATGATGTTTGGGGTCTCCACTCCGTCGAAAACGATTTTCTTGTAAGGGTCGTCGGAGATGAGATACACGGTGTGTCCGGTATCGTTCATGTGCTGCCGTAGAATATCGGCCAGTTGCCTGAATGTTTCTCGGGGGTACACGACACCGGTTGGGTTGTTCGGAGAGTTGACGATCACTGCCCGAGTCTTGGTAGTGAGGGCCTGCCGGAGCGCATCGAAGTCGAGGGTGAAGTCTTCCTGGGTCGGCACGATGACGGTTTTGCCGCCGTGGTTGTCTGAATAAAAAAGGTACTCGACAAAGAATGGAGAAAATGCGATGACTTCATCGTCAGGATTCAGCAGGGTTTTGAGCGCGATGTTCATTCCGCCAGCAGCGCCACAGACCATGACAATATGATCAGCCTTCAGTTCCACGCCGCATTCAGCAGATAAAGAACAGGCCACCGCCTCACGGACGTCAGCGAACCCGGCGTTCGGCATGTAGCGGTGGAGTCCGGGCGTAAGGTCCTTTGCGGCGGAAACGATTGCTTGGTGAACCATTTCGGGGGGTTCCACGACTGGATTTCCAAGGGACAAGTCAAACACGCCATCCGCGCCGTGTTCCTGCTTCAGCCGGATTCCTTCCTCGAACATTTTCCGAATCCAGGAAGCCTTCTCAAGTTTATCCTGTATAGTTCGAGCAATCGGCATCGCGGTCTCATTAAAATTGGTGAGATTAATCAATAACATAAAGCCCTATGGGGTGCAACGGGAATGGGTGACCTGGAAACCACCAAAGGGTTGGGAGGCTGATTTTATCGCCTCAACTCCCTGTAAACCTCTCGAAGGACCCATTTTATAAGGTCGTGGCAGGTTGCCTGATGGGGCTAAGATTTTGCCAGAAAAAACGAAATAACCAATTAAAAATCAAAAAGTTAAAAAAAATTCCCCCAAACGACTTTTTTGTTTGACAACCCAATATATTGTATATATTTTAAGGACAGGCACTAGATATAGGTTCTGAGTTTCCCAACTTTACCATAGACAGGGAGCCGCTTGCGGGAGCAAGCAGAGGTCAGATATTTTTTTAAAACGTCCGAAACGCCAGCCTAAATTTTAAGTAACTTGTTATTTTTAAAGTAGAAAACTGTCTTGGAGGCCCTTGTGCGAATTGATCGGCGATTAACGAAAGACCAAAGCGACCCTTATGATGGAATTGACTTTGTAGAGCGAACCTCGAAAATTACCAACGCCGATGGTTCTGTAGTTTCGCAGATCGAGCGGGTATTGGCGCCGGACTTCTGGTCCCAGGTGGCGGTCGATATCATGGCCCAGAAGTATTTCCGCAAGGCGGGGGTTCCTGCGCGGTTGAAGAGAAAACTCGAGACGGGGGTTCCTGAGTGGCTTTGTCCGTCTGCGCCTGATGCTGACGCGTTGGCCGAACTTCCCGAATCGGAGCGCCTAGTCGTTGAAACCGATTCGCGCCAAGTGTTTCATCGTTTGGCAGGGTGTTGGACTTACTGGGGCTGGAAGAGCAAGTGTTTCAGTGATGAAGAGGAAGCGCGTCATTACTACGACGAAATCTGCCATATGCTTGCGCACCAGATGGCTGCGCCCAATTCGCCGCAATGGTTCAACACCGGCTTGAGCTGGGCCTATGGCATCGAGGGCTCGCCGCAGGGGCATTATTTCTATAACCCGGAAACTGGACAAGTCGAAAAATCACGGAACGCATATGAGCGTCCGCAGCCGCATGCCTGCTTCATCCTTTCGATCAAGGACGACTTGGTAGGAAAGGGTGGCATCATGGACCTGTGGCAACAGGAGGCGCGGCTGTTCAAATATGGTTCGGGGACCGGTACGAATTTTTCCAATTTACGCGGTGCGGGCGAGTTGCTTTCCGGTGGCGGTCGATCATCCGGACTCATGAGTTTTCTCAAGATTGGTGACCGTGCTGCGGGGGCCATCAAATCGGGTGGCACCACGCGCAGAGCCGCCAAGATGGTGACCCTAGATATCGACCACCCTGATATCGAAGAGTTCGTCAACTGGAAAGCCAAGGAAGAGCGTAAAGTAGCCTCTATGGTGGCGGGAAGCCGAATTCTCAGGCGCCACCTCAAGAAAGTCATCGCCGCCTGCTGGGACGAGGAGGTTGAAGAGGCCCATCGCTGTGACGTTAAGAAAAACTTCAGGCTCAAAAAAGCCGTGCGGCATGCAACCGAAGATTTCGTTCCAGAAAACTATGTCTACCGCCTGATCCAACTCGCCCGGCAGGGAGTCCGGGACATCGAATTCGAGGAGTATGACACCAACTGGAACTCCGAAGCTTACGCCACCGTGTCCGGACAGAACAGCAATAATTCCGTTCGGTTGACCAATGACTTCCTGCGCGCAGTCGAGTATGACGACGAGTGGGATCTGCGCCAGCGTACCGATGGACAAATAAGTAAGACTTTAAAAGCTCGTGACTTGTGGGGAGTTATTAACGAAGCTGCATGGTCGAGTGCTGATCCGGGACTCCAGTTCGATACCACGATCAATGAGTGGCATACCTGTCCAGAAGAAGATCGAATCCACGCGTCCAATCCTTGCTCGGAGTACATGTTCCTCGACGACACCGCCTGCAACCTCGCGTCGATCAACCTGACCAAGTTTTACAGCGACAGCACAGGCGTATTCGATGTGGAGGGATTTCATCATGCCTGTCGGTTGTGGACGCTGACCCTAGAGATTTCCGTTGCTATGGCTCAGTTCCCCAACGCGGAAATCGCACGCAAGAGCTATGAATACCGTACGCTGGGTCTAGGTTATGCCAACCTTGGGGCATTACTCATGGTGATGGGTATTCCTTATGATTCCGATCAAGGCCGGTCGATTACCGGAGCGATTACCGCCCTTTTGACCGGCGTATCCTATGCTACGTCCGCCGAGCTTGCTTCTAAGCTTGGTCCATTCCCGATGTATGCGAAGAACAAAAAACACATGTTGAGGGTTATGCGCAACCACCGCCGGGCTGTTTTGAACGCCGACCCGCAGGAGTTCGAGGGGTTGACGATTTTTCCGCAGGGGATTCATCCGGAACTTTGCCCCAACAACATGCTGGCGGCAGCGAAAAAAGCTTGGAATGATGCCTTGGAACAGGGCAAAAAATACGGTTTTCGCAATGCACAGACCACCTGTATCGCTCCCACGGGAACCATCGGTTTGTTGATGGACTGCGATACCACCGGAATCGAACCCGATTATGCATTGGTGAAGTATAAAAAACTTGCCGGCGGTGGTTATTTTAAGATTATCAATCAGTCTGTTCCCTCTGCGTTGAAGCAGTTGGGCTACAAACCTGAGGAGATTCGCAGCATTGTCGATTACTGTGTTGGCACGGCCAGTCTTGATGGGGCACCGCACATCAACCGCGACTCTTTGCTGGCGAGAGGGTTTACCGACGAAGCCATTGCCTGCATCCAGGAGGAGTTACCCAAGGTATTCGATATTACCTTTGCGTTTAACAAATTCGTTTTGGGCGAAGCCTTCTGCAGGGAGAACCTGGGCATCAGCGAAGAGATGCTCAACGCATTCGACTTCAATATGCTCAGGCATCTTGGGTTTACTGAAGAGGAGATCAGCGACGCCAACAACGTCATTTGTGGCACCATGACCGTGGAGAAGGCTCCGCATCTCAAAGAGCGGCATTATTCTGTGTTCGACTGTGCCAATAAATGTGGCAAGTATGGCGAACGGTTCATCCGTTCCGAGGCACATATCTATATGATGGCCGCGGCGCAGCCGTTTCTTTCCGGTGCTATTTCAAAGACTATCAACATGCCTAATGAAGCCACCCTCGATGATATGGGGAAGGCGCATATGTTGTGTTGGAAACTCATGCTCAAAGGTACCGCTGTTTACCGTGACGGATCAAAGCTGAGCCAACCGCTCAACAGTGTTGTCAGCGAAGACTTCAGGTTGCTGGAGGCAGAAAACTTTGAAAGTAAGGAGCCCCTCCAAGTCGCTGAAAAAATTGTAGAAATCGTGCGCGAGAAAAAACGGAGAACCTTACCACACCGCCGCGCCGGATACACGCAGAAAGCCGTCATCGGCGGACACAAAGTTTACTTGCACACGGGTCAGTATGAAGACGGGTCGCTGGGCGAAATTTTCATCGATATGCACAAGGAAGGAGCTGCTTTCAGGAGTCTCATGAATTGCTTTGCTATTGCGATCTCGCTGGGGCTTCAGCACGGGGTACCGCTGGAAGAGTTCGTCGACGCATTCGTGTTCACTCGGTTCGAGCCCAACGGCATTGTCACTGGCAACAAACGGATCACCATGGCAACCTCCACCATCGACTACATTTTCAGAGATCTAGCGATCAACTACTTAGACCGCACTGACCTAGCACAGGTGACGCCGGATGACCTACGCGCCGACGCTATCGGCAAGAAAGCAAACTCGGAGCCCGCCAATCCCGCAATCGCTTCTCAGAAAACTGAAGCGATAACCAAAGAGGAAAAGAAATCCAAGCCAATCTCGACCGTCCGGCCCGGGAATGGTAACGGGAATGGTAACGGGAATGGTAACGGGAATGGTAACGGGAATGGGCACGAAAAGCCCGTTGTTCTAACTTCCGTTCACGGGAATGGGCAGAAAGGCGGAGAGGCGGTGACCGCGCATAATCTTGTTACCAAGGCAGCCATTGCCAAGCTCAGAGGGTACGAAGGTGATCCCTGCACCGAGTGTGGTCAGTTGACCCTTGTGCGTAACGGAACATGCCTTAAATGCCAGACTTGTGGAACTACCTCCGGATGTTCATAACCTCCTACTTCATCTCACCTGTTTGACGCACCGGAAGCCGAAGGTCGGATTTTTCATGGCGCCATTCACCGCGTTGCGGTAGTCGATGGTGGTCCGCTCGGGCGGACTCGTCCACCCGCCTCCTTTGGCGAGGCGTAGAGCTTTGTCTTTTTTCGAAACCGGACTAACGGGAAGCGGCGAATGCGGCGTTCCCACCCATTCCCACACATTGCCGATCATATCCATCGCTCCGTAAGGACTAGTGCCTGGTGGGAATGACCCTACAGGCGCGGCCGATAGGAACCCGTCCTTATCACCAACGAGGTTGGCGTGCTTGGGATCGAACTGATTGCCCCAAGGCAGGCGATAATGTTCCGGGCCCCGCGCTGCCGTTTCCCATTCTGCTTCCGTCGGTAAGCGCTTTCCCATAGAGCGACAATACCCATCCGCGCTGGACCAGTCGATGCCCATGGCTGGACAGGACGGACATCCTCCCTTGCCCGTGAAAGGAGTTTCGTCGTATTCCGGGTTGATTTTTTTATACTTTGCTACAGTCACCTCCATTTGGTCGATATAAAAGGTACCCATGCCCGATGGGGATTTTATCGGATAGTTTGCTTGCAGTGTGTTATGTGATGAGCCCATAGTTCCAATCCCGGCCACACGATTAACCAGAACCATTTGCGCTCCGTCGGCCGCGTGGATTTGGGTAGGTAAGATCAGTTTCGCTTCTTGATCATCTGGCATCTTTCGTGGGGTCTGCGCTGAGGAAGTTTTGCGTTGTTGCCGCGGAGCCTTTTCCCCGAGATGTGCCGGTTGCTCTGTCTGGGTAGGTTTCAGGTGTGGACGTTTCGATGTGCGCTTGCTCGGGCCAGAAGAGCAGGAAGATAAAACGAGAAAGGCGATGAGTAGTGGGGCGATAAAGATTCTCAATGGTTTTCCTGTCTTTTCTGTACCAGGTTTTCGAATCGCTTCTTCAAATTGTGGTACCGCGCGTACTCTTCTCTGGCAAGCTCTTTTTTACCTAACTTTTCATAGGTGAAACCCAAGCTGTAGCGCGCGTTGAAATGGGTTGGGTCCAACCGGATTGTTGCCTTAAAGGCCTCCACGGCTTGCTTGTGCTGGTTCCTATAATTATAAATTCCACCCAGCCCGTAAAATGCTGCTGGGTTTTTCGGGTCCACCCGGGTGGCTGTTAAAAAAGCATCAAAGGCCTTATCGTACTGGCCTTGCTTAGAGTAGTCGATTCCCTCCTTTACATATTCGTCACTTCCCTTCGATGAGCATTGCGTTAAAATCAGGGCAAGGCAGGTAAGGAGTGCGTAAAGTAGGGTTTGGACGGGTGAGCGCATAAAGTTCATTTCCCTGAAAACAGGATGGATCGTACAGAAAAGCAGACGCCGCCCCCCGTAAACGAAGGGGGTCTTTACTATACCACCCGCCTGTAAAAGTTTTGCAACTTTACTGCTGGTGTCTAAAAAAACAAAGTTTTTTCGATTGCGCTCTATTTTTTTTAGAATTTTCTTAGTCCTTTTAAAAATGGGGGGCAAGCTTTCTCCCTTTTCTGCGAAGTATTTCGCAGAGATTTTGATTTTTCTTGTTTCTAACTTTTTATAGAGCAATTGGTGATGGTGGAAGTGACTGTTTGGATTGGATGGGGACTCGCCGCGTTGCTGATTCTATTTGTAGCGTGGATTGGTGTGAAAGGTTTTGGCCTCCTTCAACTGTTTCAATTCAACCGAGCCCAGCTGAAGAAGTTGGCGCGGAACCATGAAGCGGTAGCTGATCCCGTGATGAAAAAAGCCTTGGCGGCTGTGATTGGTCCTTGCAGTTTGCTCAATTCCCGTTGGGTATTGCGCGAAGATGATTTGTATGTCGGGAAAAACACTCGACAAATGGTAACGGCAGTTGCGTTGGCATGTCATCCAAAATCTACTCTCCCTGTTGGAGAGGCCCGCATCGGGAAATTACTCTCCGCTTGTATAGAAGTAAAAGACACGGTCAATGTTCTCACGCAAAACCCGGGAATACATCTTCTCACAAAGTTTCGCCTAAGACATGTTCTGGTACTGGCTAAGGCTTGGAAGAAAAAAGAAGCGTGGGAAAGGTCTCCAGCCGGACGGGCCGTTGCCCGACTCAAAGTTATTCCCGTCATCCGATGGGTTTACTATTCAATACGGTTTATGGATGTTGGATTTTGGGCGGCTCGAATGAGCCGGCACCTGGTGTATAACTTTGCGTTCAAAATTATTCTGGTACGTTGGTATCTACTGGTGGGAGATCTCGCACTTAAAATTTATGTCGAGGGAAAATCTAGCGAAGCTACTCCCAATGAAAACTCCTTCTCTGAGTTAGAGGGGCTCCCTGAGCAGGACGTCCCCGGCGAACTATCCGAGCCTGTTCGCGTCTTGGTAGCCGAGTCGCGGAAAGCCATCTTGTTCAACATTGGGGCGCTGGAGCAGAAGGAAGTGACAGCCATTTATATGGGGCTTGTGCGTGCCATCGCGCGACATCACCATAGTGAGTCGAACGCACCGCTTTATGAAGCGTGTCTATATGACCTCATGCTAGGTGTGGTGCGTTTAGCCGACTGGGTTGGATCCATCCGATCTCTCCCGGTGTTTAACAAACTTCTCGACCTTCGCGTCTCCCATTTCCTCACAGTGAAAAATGCGGCTGGCTACCTCAAGGATAGCCAGGTCCTCGACTGGTTCCAAAAATATAAACTGGGGCAGGTATTTAGATTTTCAAATCTTCTTCATAAAGTTGTGTTGAAGCGACACCCTGGCGTTCTGCTGAAAGATCTCACTTGGACTCTGGCCAAGGAAGGCGGCAAACGGTGGGTGTGGATTTATCTCCACGACAAAATTGCGCTGGAAACCTACCGCATATATAAGGAGGAAGGAAATTACAGATAAACACCAATTTTAATTCCCCCTGACCCCGGCCAGAGTGGGACGAACGCTGGGGTTGAGGCCCTGGTCACCCACTCTAGGTTTGGGTTCGTTGCACAGTGCCCCGCAATCGGCGGTGCCACAACTCAAAGGTGATTCGCCGAAGTGCTTCAGAAACAATTCGTCGGTTTCATGAAACGCCTCTTCCAGGTTTCTCCGGTCTTTCTCACCGCGCATGCCGAAATAAGGGAAATGATGGAGGTATCGGCCGAACAAAGCCTTGCAGTCTGCCATGTATTTTTTAGTGTCGAGGATGTGGGTATGCCAGAAGGCGTCTATTTCCTTATCCGGGACGACTACCTTTTCAGGGTATAAATGAACTAGGTACAAAAACCTTCGGTACCAAGATGCCATAATCTCCGCCTTATCTACCGACCAGCCGCTCCCTTCCTCGCGTTGCGTCAGCGAAAATTTAATGGGCTCCAAATCTAGACCCCGGTTGAATGCATCATACGAAATCGTTGTTTTCATGAC
>CAZVZT010000043.1:0-8688 GCA_964631515.1 uncultured Nitrospinaceae bacterium | reverse complement strand
CACGAGTACGGGTGGCCTGAGCGAGGGGGCTAATGTGATGGTGCCATGAATTAAATCTTCGAACGATCAAAGCGGGACCCAGCCTGTCATTCGCTCAGAGTGACGGGCTTTTTTTTGTTTCCAGAAAACGGGGGAAGGAGAACAAGAACCATACACGGGCAAATGACAAGGAAAAAATAGGAGATGGTAGCAATGGAGTTTAAGGTAGGTTAACGCGGTCGCGCTCTTCTTGATGCACCAGCGTGACCTTAACTTGGTCTGGGGGTGTTGGCAATGAAACGCTTCACATTTTACCTGACCTTTTTCGCATTCTTAGCTTTTGCCACGCCAGTCTCGTGGGGTAGCCCCTACCTGATGGCCGAGCCGCCACCGTCTGATCGGACAACTTGGGGTGTCGCGGCTAACGGGATGGTTTACGTCAGCTATGATCTGAATTCTAATGGAACCGCTGATTTTCACACTCTGCGGATTGTGGAGAAGTCGTTTTATTCGGACCGGATGGTTTGGGAGGTGGGAAGCCATTTCTCGAATTCTCTTGTTTTCTTTGTTTCCTACGGGCAGGACCGGTTTTACTATGTGGCGAGGGTCGAGCCCCTGTTCTATGCGGTTGATGTGAACGAGGATGGACTCTGGGACCTGATTTATAAGGACGTTTTCGAGGATGGGGTGAACGGTGACGAGGTTTTTTACGAGAGCCCGTCCGGCATGTTCACAAGTAATATCGCCAACTTTTGAGCCGTTGAATTTCATGCAGATAGAGGGAATTGTGCGTGGATTAAGAAACTTTTGATTCTTCTGACTTTATTTGTTAGTCTCAGTTGGTTCCAAACTAACTAGTAAGGAGACCGGCTTATGATGGGAATTGGTTTTCCCGAATTGATGATCATTTTGGTCATTATCATGATAATTTTTGGGGCTGGGAAACTTCCGGAAATCGGCTCTGCCTTTGGTCGAAGTATCAAGAACTTTAAAACATCCATGAAGGAGGCTGAGGCCGAGGAGGTTGAATCCGGGCAGTCGGAAGGTGCCCAAGCGAGCGATACTTCAGCGGGAGCAGGCGAGGTAGCTACGAAGAAAATGACTCCGGAGGAGGCTGCGGCCAAGAAAGAAGCTGACATGATTGACGAAGTGGCCAATGAGCTTCTCAAAAAAAGGGTTGATCCTATCAGAACGGCTCACGACGGGTTGGTTCAGCAAAACGATGTGTTTACGGGTTCGCTGAAACAGACTCCCGGCGGCAGAGGTCGGGACCGTGGGATCAGCCGAGACGTATTCTAAACCTTCAGCTCCGCGGAATTTCCGGAAACGATTTTGTTTACGAGACCCGTTTTACAGGTGGCTTGCGCTATCGGTGGGGCGGGTTTTCCTATTTTGAACTGATGAAAGATGTTTTCAGCTTTCATCCGCCTGTACTTGTGTAGGGTGAAACGCGAGTCTCGAGCCTATCCCGAGTCCCAGCCCCACCCAAAGTAGTTCCTTGATGCGTCGGACAAACGAAACTGTCAGTCCAAGGTCGGCTGGCATTCCCATCGCCGTAAAGATCAGGATAAGCCCACCTTCCTGCGCACCCAGACTGAGCGGAATGAAAAAACTGCCTGCTCGAACCAGTTGAGCCAACGCTTCGATGACCCACAGGTCGATAAGGTCTGGCTGGAATCCAAGGAAATAAAGTGTTACGTATAGCTCGCCCAGCCCAATAACCCACCCGGCGAAAGCGTATAAAACCGACTGTATTACACGCTTCGTGTGTTGCTCGTAATACGAGGAAATACTGCGGTCGACTACCTCCAGCTTGTTCATCAATACACCGATTTTATTTCCCAGAGGTAGGCGGGATATCCAGCCTGTAATAACACTCAAAGCTCCCGTTACCTGAAACAGGAGGAACAGCAGGATCACTGTGGAAAAGATAGCCATTCCAATAAGGCTTGCCGATTTGAAATTGTCGGATACGATGTTGGATTGGACGATAAGGAAGGTTCCTGGAATAAAAAAAAGAATGAGGCCAAGTAAGAAGGTGGTTCTGGCCACCACTTGCGAGGCCATGCCCTGTTTCAGGGAAAGTCCGTGGCGTTCCTTTAAAAGCTGGCTTTTGACGGGTTCTCCACCTAGCGTTCCCAGGGGGGTGATGGTGTTATAGGCTTCCCCTACTTGGCGAATGGTCCACAACTGCCACAGGTTAAACCGGGTTTCCTCTTCGGGGTTAAAATTTTTTTTCCAGGCGATGGTGTCCAGCCAGGTGACGACACTATAAATGGCGAGTATTAGAAGAAAACCAGTTCCAAGTTGAAGCAGGAGTTTCCCGACCACTGTCAGGTCAACGGTGGAAACCGCCCACCCTAAAAGGAAAATACCAAGCAGTAGAAATATTAGCTTGATGGAACGGGACATGATATCTGTGGGTTGCCGGAGAGGATCGAATATGCAGGTTTCGCGACTGTCTTTGCCAACTATAACACAGGTCCAGATTTTGAGGGTGGAACAGAAGTTCCAGAAAGAAGGGGGAGAAGAGGGTTGGGGCTAACGGTCGCACTCACCACCGATCATGTTGATCATGTCGAAGGTGGGGATGATGTCCGCGAGCATGCCTCCCTTACAGATTTCCTCGAGAGATGCCGTCATGGTGAAACATGGAGGGCGCACTCTGCATTTCCAAGGTTTGCCGGATCCGTCGCTAACGATATAAAATCCGAGCTCCCCGTTGGCTACTTCCGTAGGGAGATAGATCTCGCCGACAGGAGGCTTAAGCCCATCGATGACCATTTTAAAATGAGCGATCATTTCTTCCATGCGCGTATAGACATCCTGCTTGGAAGGCACGCGCATGTAGGGGTTATTCACGTTAACGGGGCCGTCCGGCATCTCCTTCATGGCCTGTTTTATGATCCTGAGGCTTTGTTTGATCTCCTCCATGCGCACTAGGTACCGGTCGAAATTGTCACCCGTGGTTCCCAGGGGGATATCGAAGTCCAATTGATCGTAGACCAGGTAGGGGTGCTTTTTGCGAACATCATAATCGATGCCACACGCTCTCAAACAAGGTCCGGTGTATCCCCACGATATAGCATCTTCTTTAGAAATTCCGCCAGTGTCACGCATGCGGTCAAGGAAGATTCTATTTTTTGTGAGAAGTTTGTCCACATCTGAAAATAAATTATCGAGTTTCGGATAGGTGGCATTGAGATCGTCGTTGAATCCGGGTGGGAGATCGCACATGAGTCCGCCAATGCGGATGTAATTGGATGTCAACCGAGCTCCACAGACTTTTTCCAGAAGGTCCCAGACAATTTCGCGGGCTTCGACGAAGTAGATGAACGCCGTGAGCGCACCCAGTTCCAAGGCTGCTGCGGCAATATTGGTATAGTGGTCGGAGATTCGGGCCAGTTCATTTGTGACCACGCGGATGTATTTGCAACGCTCCGTGATTTCCATATCACAGAGTTTTTCGACACCCAGTGCGTAACCGATGTTGTTCATGATTGCCGAGCAGTAATTCAGTCGGTCGGTGTAAGGGAAAACGTTGGAGTAGGTAACGCTTTCGCACATTTTCTCGAAGCCCCGGTGCAGGTAACCGACCTCGACGACCATTTCCACCACGGTTTCTCCATCGAGGGTCAGGAGAAACTTTACCGTGCCATGAGTGGCTGGGTGAGAAGGTCCCATATTGAGGACCATGTGATCGGTATGTAAGTTCTCCTTTAAGTCTGTCATAGTTCGTTCAGAAAAAAATAGACCGAGGGTTGATAAGAAACGTTCTCCGAATTAGCCTGCCTTGGATATTTTTATTGAAACCGGACCTTCTTCGCCATTTCGAAGCAGATTCAGCGGAATACTTACCCAGTTTTTTGGAACATAGACCATTCCCTTTGCCGTGACGGGGTTCGCCTTGGCCTGGACCTCAACCTTATGCGCGTCTGACTCGATCACGATACGGTCACCGTCATCAATGTTCAATTCCCGGGCGTCCTGTGGATTTAATTCGGCAATACAGTCCGGTCCGATGTCTGTCAGTGCCTTGGCATAATGAGTGTAGCTTCCAATGTGGAACATATGGTTGTTGGAAACTAGCTGGAATGGATATCCACTCTTCTTCTCCCGCTCTACGCATGGTCTTGAAATCTGAAAACTCGATTTTTGCGTGAACCCTTCAGGGGCCCATTGCTTCGAGTTTGTTCCCGGGAACCTTTCCTTATAACCAGCAACGGTTCGGGAGATTTCACCTTGGACTTCAGAGACTGCCGTGTTGACGAAGGGTTTTCCGAAAGCTTCTGCCAGATCGACAAAAATATCGTGATCCGTTTTCGACTGCCCTTGAGGCCGGGTTGCCGGGGTCACCCGCTGCACGTGTCGGGTCATGTTGGTGTAAGTGCCCTCTTTTTCAGCGAAGGTCGTTGTCGGTAAAACGATGTCTGCCATCCGGGCCGTATCTGTCATATAAACGTCCTGCACCACGAGGAAGGGAACTGTGTTCAGCGCGTTTTTGACCAGAGCGCCCTTATAATAAGAATGAACTGGATCTTCCCCGGCGATATGTAAAAATTTAATCGTTCCATTGATGCAGTTTTCGAACAGATTACTTGCCGGATTATTATCGCTGAACTGAAGCGAACCGACGCCCCATTCACTGCCTAAAGTGGAAAGCGCGGCGGAGTCCGTCAGTGGACCATACCCAGGCAGGTGGTCCGGGGTCACGCCCATATCATTGACGCCCTGCGAATTACAATGTTCCCGCGGTGGAAAGATACTGATACCACCTTCGGCTCCATAGTGAACCAAGATGGATAAATTGAGCAAGGCGTTTAAAACATCTTCTCCCTGTCCGGTGTCAAGGATATCATTTCCGATGAGGATGAACCGGTCCGCTGTGCGCCCGAACCGCTTGGCCGCTCGGGTCAGCGTTTCGTTCGAAAGCCCTGTCAGCTGTTCCGTCGTTTTCGAAGTGTAGGGTGTGAGGGACTCAACTAACTCGTTGTAATTTGGGACCGCCGATTTAATTTTGCCCGTATCCACGAGGTTCTGATCAATGAGGATACGGGAGATGCGGTTTACCACAGCCACATCCGACCCCAGTGCGTAGTTTAGGCGGATGTCGATGTTGCTCTCGTTTTTAAAGACCACGTTGCGAGGATTAGCAGTGATGATATCGGTTCCCGAGAAAACTGCACCCTTGCGCACCGAATTTCCACCCACCGGATATTCCGAGGGTAGGTCGGAGTTGAATATAAGAACCACATCGGCCTGATCCAGTTCAGTCACAGGCTTTGACTGAATGCCGTTTTCAAAACACCGGACCATAAACTGATTGAGGTAAGGGGCTCGCAAATGCGTCAGGTTGGTGACCTGATTGGAGCCGTACAGGCCTCGGAACAGCTTCTGGAACAGGTAATTTTCCTCGTTGGTCAGTTTTTCTCCGCCGATACCCGCAACTGCTTCTGGTCCGTTGCGGTTGACCGTGGCCTGGATCCGGTCGGCGATGTTTTTAAGCGCTTCATCCCAGCTGACCTCCTTGAAGTTTCCGCCATAGTTTATGAGCGGACTCTGGATGCGTTTTTCATTATGAATGATGCCATGTCCAAAGCGGCCTTTAGCGCAGAGATTGCCTTCGTTGATACCAATGTCCTGTCCTTCGTCGGCGACGAAACGGACCACTTGGTTTTTTTTCGTTTCGGGTTGTACGGTGCACCCCCAGGAACAATACCCGCAAATAGTGTGGTTACGGTTGAACAGGGCGGCCAGTCCACGAGCTTGGGAAGACATATCCATGAGTGCCCCAGTTGGGCACACAGTAATACACTGGCCGCAGAACTCGCAGTCCAGGGGTTCCTGGTTGGCGGTGCCGATCATGGATTTCATGCCGCGCTGATGAAAGTCCAGCGCCTGAACACCCTGAATTTCATCACAGGCTCGGACGCATAATCCGCACAGGATACAGCGGTTGAGGTAAAACTCGATGAGGGGGTTTGACTTGTCGCTCGGTTCGTTGCGTCGCTGTATCTCGAACCGGCCATTTTGTAATTGTAGCGCTTCGGTGTTGTCCTGTAACGGGCACACTCCCGATTTGTCGCATATCGGACAGTCCAGCGGATGCTCAACCAAGAGCATCTCCAAGCAGGCTTGGTTATAGCGGTCGGTTTCCTCCGTCTTGGTTAATACTTCAATGCCCTCCGCCACCGGTTGGGTGCAGGAGTAAACCATTTCTTTTTTTCCGTCGGGGCCGCGCACATCAACCATGCACGTGCGGCATGCAGCGAAGGGCTTTAGTTTCTGGTTGTAGCAAAGGTTGGTGATCTCGAATCCATGCTGTTTCGCGACTTCAATAATAAGCGTTCCCTCGGGCGCAGAAACATCTTTACCGTTGATCTTAAAGTTGATGGTTTTCCTGACGGCAGTACTCATTCTCCGGATATCTCCTGGACCATTTCTTCGGGCTCGTCTTCCAGTTTATATGCGCCAAGCATCTCCAGAGTTTGTTCCGGATCGATGGTTCCATGAGTATCCTCACCGATAATAGCCATCGGTGCGGCACCGCAGTTGCCCAAGCACGAAGCGGTCTGCAGGGTGAACAACTTGGTCTTGTCCGTTTCTCCGGGGCGGATGTGGTAGGAATCGTGAATTTTGTCTTCAATGACTGGCGCGCCTTTGACGTAACAGGCGGTGCCATAGCAGAGCTTGATGATGTATTTACCAGGTTCAGTGGTAAGCAACTGGGGATAAAAGGAGATCACCCCGTACAACTCGGCCCGGGTCATCCCTATCTCTTCCATCACCAGCTGCATGGCTTTGTCCGGGAGGTATCGGTAAATCCCCTGGACTTTCTGTAACATAGGAATGAGGTAGCGCCGGCTAATGCTGGGAAAACCCGCCATGATCTCATGCACTGGAGCCAAGTCTATTTCTTTCTCTTCCTCTTCCTGGCTGTCTTCCGGGTTGGCGATCCCAGTTTCGTCTGTTCCCATAATCAGAAGCCCTCAATCAGAAGGATTTTCCAACTCTTTTCAGTTATGCTTTTACCCAATGTAGGGGGAGGGTGTTGTTAGACCATGAAGCCGTTTAACTATCGAAAATTTAAACCCCCAGCGGTCCTTACGGCAGGTCGAAGGTCGAAGTATATAAGCTAGATTGTTTTACTGTCAACTGATTTGTTGGCGATCATCCCACTCATTTTTTTTTGGCATAACTCGTTGTAGTTCCTGACTATTTTTAAATAATTGCACTGTCTTACAGAGGGGTTGTCAAGGGGTGGGGGAGAGATACGGCCATTCTAGAGCAATCCGGGGCACTCGGGGGGTAGAATCGATTCCGATTACCCAGGATGTGCTCTGGTTGTCAACGAGAAGTTGGATAGCGATTTTCTAAAAAGCGCTTAAACCTCATCATCAGACAAATGGTTTTTGACCTGACAACCCTACTAGAATCGGGAGGCAGCTTCTTCAGGATTAGACTCTAGGCTATGTATAGAGAGGTCAGATCCTCTTATTTCCTCCTCAGGTTCCAGACGGAGTCCAAAACAGGCATCCAGCGTTTTGTAGACTACAAATCCAAAGACAACAGCCACCACGATGGCCGCAACCGAACCGATTATCTGGCCAATAACGCTGACTCCGCCCAACCCGCCCAGGGCTTCCTGTCCGAAAATACCGCAGGCAATCCCCCCCCAGGTTCCGGAAATTCCATGGAGTGGCCAGACGCCCAAGACATCGTCTATTTTGAGCTTTTCCTGCTCCCAATAGAAGCCTTTGACGAAAATCGCCCCTGCCAACCCTCCGATGATGAGGGCCCCTAAAGGATGCACCTTGTCCGACCCAGCACAGATTGCAACTAACCCGGCCAGTGCTCCGTTATGAATGAACCCGGGGTCATTTTTGGAGACCATCAGTGCCACAAGAACGCCACCGACCATCGCCATGAGAGAATTAACCGCGACCAGGCCCGAAATTCCCTTCAGGGTTGCGGCAGACATTACATTAAACCCGAACCATCCGATGCAAAGCATCCAGCTCCCCAGTGCCAGGAAGGGGATATTGCTAACAGGGATGGGACGACTTTTTCCCTGATCATCCCAACGCCCGATCCGGGGGCCGAGAATATAAACTCCGATCAGGGCGATCCATCCACCCATAGAATGCACCACCACCGATCCCGCGTAATCGTGGAAGGGAATGCCACCGGTCAGTCCGGTCAGCCAGGAATCATCCTGTCCAAGAAAAGATATCTGTCCCCAGACCATTCCCTCAAAAATCGGATAGACGATGGCCACAAAGATCGCGGCAGCCAAGGCTTGAGGCCAGAACTTTGCGCGTTCGGCAATCCCCCCTGAAATGATGGCGGGAACCGCGGCGGCAAACGTCAGTAAAAAGAAAAAATGGACTAGTTCGTAGCCCTGGTTGTCTCCCACCAGCCCGCTTGCTGACTGGAAAAAGTAAATTCCGTAGGCGATAGAATATCCAACAAAAAAATAGACAACCGTGGAAATCGAAAAATCGGCCAGAATCTTGACCAGAGCGTTGACCTGATTTTTTTTGCGGACGGTTCCCACCTCAAGGAAAGCGAACCCTCCATGCATGGCGAATACCATGACCGCTCCTAGCATCATGAAAAGAACATCCCCACCGTTCGTCAGCGAAATAATATCTTGTTCCATGGTTCTCCCTCCCAGGCGGACAGTAAATGAACTGTTTTACTCTAGAT
>CAZVZT010000042.1:3766-8823 GCA_964631515.1 uncultured Nitrospinaceae bacterium | reverse complement strand
ATGGCACTCAATCTCGATCCGGTTTACAGGGAGATTTTTGGGAAGTTCAAGACGCGCAAAAAGTTTTCCATCCAGTCTGTGGAGAATAATGTATTGACCCTCGAACAGGATGAAGAGATATGCGGACAGAAAGAGCCCCGCATCTTTGAATTCAAGAGCCCCAGGGAATTCGAGGAGTTTGTTCGTGTGGAAAATCAGTTCGAACGGGACATAGAAAAACAGCTCGGGGGCGACTCGATGCCCTACCGCTGAAGAACGTCCAGACCCGCCCGTTGTGTTCTACCCCTCAAATTTACTTAACACCAAGGTCGAGTTTTTACTTCCGAAAGAAATGCAGTTGCTTACAGCGACGTGCAATTTTTTTTCGCGGCCTTCATTGGACACATAATCCAGATCGCATTCCGGGTCCGGGTTTTCCTGGTTGATCGTTGGTGTCAGAAAATCATTTTTCAGGGATAGCAGGGAAACCGCGACCCCGAGTCCGCCCGAGGCTCCCTGTGGGTGCCCGATCATTGACTTGGTGGAACTGGAAGGAATTTTCTTGGCCATGCTGTTGAATGCCTTCTTGACGGCCATTGTTTCGATGCGGTCATTGATGATGGTCGAGGTCCCGTGGAAATTGATGTAGTCCACGTCTTCGGTGTTGACCTGGGCATCTTTAAGAGCGAGACGGATTGCGCGGGTCGATTGTTTTCCGTCAGGCATGATCGCCACGCGGTGGTACGCGTCGCAAGTGGAGCCGTAGCCGAGGACCTCTCCATAAATTTTCGCTCCGCGCTGCTTGGCGTGTTCCAGTTCTTCCAAGATCATCATCCAGCTTCCCTCGGCGAGGACAAACCCTTCCCGGTCTCGGTTGAATGGGCGTGATCCCCGGGCAGGATCCTCATTGAAGTTGACCGGGTTGGCCCGCATGCGCTCGAACCCGCACATCATCGCGGGGGTCACGCAGGACTCTGCGCCGCCCGTGAGGCACCAGTCCTCCTGTCCGGAGCGAATCGTGTTGAACGCGTAACCGATGGCATCGGTGGAGCTGGTGCACCCGTTTGAGACTACGTGGCTCCGGCCCTGCAGGCCGAAGTACATGGAAATTTCGCTCGAGAGCATCCCGACCAGGGAATTGGAGATGGCGTAGGGGCTGATCTTGTTCTTTTGCCCAGAAAAATAGATTTCGAACTGCCGTTCAGAATAATCGAACCCGGCGCCCCCGGATCCCACAATGATTCCTAGACTTTCAAAGTCCTTTTCCTCGAACCGGGACAGGTCGATTCTGCCGTCATCCAGCGCTTCCTTGGAGGCGGCAACGGCCATGGGAATTGCGCGGGGAAGTTTCTTCAGGTCCGTCTGCGAATAGTATGCTTCGGGTTCAAAGTCCTGAACTTCTCCGGCGATTTGGCATGAGAGATCGGAAGTGTCGAAGCTCAAAATACGGCGGATTCCGCTGACACCTTTGCAGGTGTTGTCCCAGAAATTTTCTTTGCCTATTCCGTTGGGACTCACCGCGCCCAACCCGGTAACAACTACTCGACGAGACATTGTCTGTTATCTTAATGGAAGTTTTATGCTTGAAACTATTTTATGTTAGCATAGGGTTTCAAGGAAGGACAACGCTCCTTCCCTTCCGGTTTTAAAGGCTCTGGATCGGGAGTTTGTCCTGCCTTCTTGAATTTTTCTGGATCCAGATTCAATCCCTTCCGGGACAACCGTTACGCCGACACCAAACCGTCGAACCTTGAACACTCAACTTTCCCTGCTAGATTTGACCGGTCAAATGCTCGTGGCGGGTTTTGAGGGAACGACCCTCAATTCCGACCTGGAGGATCTGATCCAGACCCGCCGCGTGGGCGGACTGATTCTATTCGAGCGTAACTTTGAGAGTCCAGACCAACTGTCATGCCTAATCCATGACCTGCAGTCGCTTGCCCTGTCGGGTCCGGCCTCGGCCCCGCTGTTCATTTCGGTGGACCAGGAGGGGGGGCGGGTGTCGCGGTTGAGGCCTCCTTTCAGCGCTTTCCCGTCACCGTCGTGTCTTGGTCGAGCCCGTTCCGAGTCGCTGGCCCGCAGGTTTGGCCTGGCGCTCGGCCGCGAAATGCAGGCGGTTGGAATCAACATGGTCTACGCACCCGTTCTGGACGTGAACACGAATGAGAAAAACCCCATTATTGGAGCCCGGGCGCTGAGCGATCACCCCGAATGGGCCGCCCGTCTCGGGGTCGCCATGATCGAGGGAATCCGTGAGGCCCATGTCCTGCCCGTAGGAAAACACTTTCCCGGTCACGGGGATACCGACCAGGATTCTCACCTGGAGTTGCCTTACGTTCACCGGGACGCCAGTGTGCTGGAAGAAACCGAACTGACACCTTTCGTTGCAGCGGTGAAGCACGGACTGCAGGTGATTATGACGGCCCACGTGATTTATTCTGCCTGGGACAGTAAGTTCCCGGCGACCTTTTCACAGAAAATTTTGCGTGAGATTCTGCGGGAGCGGCTGGGGTTTGACGGACTCATCATCTCCGACGACCTGGAGATGAAGGCGGTTGAAAAACATATTCCATTTGACTCCATCCCCCGGCTCGGGGCTGCGGCAGGGGTCGATCTTTATCTGATCTGCCATGACCGCGAAAAAATCCTTACGCTGCAGGACCGCATGATCCAGGATGTTGAGGCAGGGCGAATCGAAAGGGATGCGGTCGAGCGCTCGGTCCAAAGAATCCTGAACCTCAAGCAAGGAGTTTCTCCCGCGCCTCCGGACGGGCAGCGTTTGCTCGCGCTGGCCCAGGCGCACCTTGAACTCATCGAGGAAATGAACTCCCACCTTTCGTGACGTGGTTTAATCTGCAGGGGTGGGATCGTTACAGAACGGGTGTCTCGCTCGGGGATTGGGCTTCAAGAAGTTTCATCGTGTACAGATGGTAGTAGAGTTTTTCATTTTCCATTAACTCTTTGTGGTTGCCTGTTTCGATTACCCGGCCTTTTTCGAGGACGATAATCTTATCGGCATTGTGAACGGTGCTCAATCGATGGGCGATGATGAACGTGGTGCGTCCTACCATCAACCGCTCGAGCGCTTCTTGAATCAGTTTCTCTGACTGGTTGTCGAGGGCCGAGGTGGCCTCGTCAAGTACCAGGATCTTCGAGTTTTTCAGCAGCGCCCGGGCGATGGCGATCCGCTGTCGTTCGCCGCCGGAAAGTTTGACCCCCTTTTCGCCGACCACGGTGTCGTAACCCGCGGATGTCTCCATGATGAATTCGTGGGCATGGGCCGATTTTGCAGCTTCGATCAACTCCTCCTCGCTCGCATCGAGTTTTCCGTACAGGATGTTTTCACGGATGGTTCCCCCGAAAAGCAAGGTCTCTTGCGGAACGAGAGCGATCTGGCTTAGAAAAGTCTTTAGATCAAGAGTTCGCAGGTCATGCCCATCCAGTTGGATTGTGCCGGACTGCGGATCAAAGAAACGCAGTAACAATTGAATAACGGTGGATTTCCCGGCACCGCTGGGCCCGACCAGAGCAACTGTTTCTCCGGGGTTGGCGTCGAAGGTAACTTCACGCAAAACCGGTGTGTCTTCCTGGTAGCCGAACAACACCTCGTCGAATCGAACACGGCCCTCAAGCGATTGGAGTGTGACCGGGTTTTCCGGGCTGCGGACTATAGGCTGGGTGTCGAGGATTTCATAAACTCTTCGAATGGCACCTAGCGCTTCCTGCATCTGGGTGTAGATGCGGACAAACGTGCCAATGGGGCCTGCCATGATGAGCGCGTAAAGAAAGAATGCCGCCAGTTCGCCTGGCGTCGTCGCGCCTTGCATGACCTGGTGGCCGCCGTACCAGATCAACAGCGCAGAAACAAGAAAGGTGAGTCCCAGGATGAACGGACCGAAGAAAGCGGAAACTCTTAATTTGGCAATCTCCTGATCAAATGCATTTTCAATATCCTTTTCAAAGCGGTCCCTTTCGTGGGGCTCCCGGGTGTAGGATTTCACGATCTTGATCGAAGATGCCATTTCCTCCAAGACAATAATCGCCTGAGCAATTTTATCCTGAACCCGTTCAGAGAGTTGGCGCAGGCGCTTTCCAAAAAACCGGGCGAACATCATCAGTGGGGGCAGTAAGAGAAGAATCAACCCCGTCAGTTTCCAGTTGAGATAACAAATAATGATCAAGGCACCGATCAAGGTGATCGATTGCCGTAAAACAGCCACGGGGATGGATACCAATGCGCTCTGAATAACCGAGACATCGTTGCTCATGCGCGACAGAATCTCACCCACACGTCTCCCTTGGAAGAAACGCAGGGAAAGAGACTGGATATGGGAAAATAGGTCGATCCGAAAGTCAGTAGTGACGCGGTGTCCGACAAAACCCATGATGTAATTGTGAGTGACCGCAAACACCGCCTGAAGCAGGATGATGAGCACCAGGTCGCGGGTTAGGCTGTTGAGCAGGGTGCTGTTCTTGAGGACGACTACTGCGTTGATCATGTTGCGGACAATCAGCGGCAAGACCAGACTGACTACTGAAGTCAAAACGAGACAGATGAAAGCAAAGGCGATACTTTTACTGTAAGGACGGGCATACTTCAGGATTTTGGCGAAGTCTTTCACTATTTCAATGGGATGTGTCTAGGAACTGACCGGAAGAGGCATGATACCTTTAAGATTGAATTGGTTCAATGATTTAAAGGGGACTGCGTCTGTCCGTTGCGGCAAGGGCTTTCATAAAACGTGCTGTGATTTCCTCTGGCGTGTGGGTCACGCGACCCGTGGATTTTTCGAACGCGGGTTCGACTTTGATTAATAGGAAAGAGGGGCCACTCTTCCCCATCAGTTCTTCAAAGGCGGGTTTAATCTCTTCCTTTTTCGTAACTTTTTTGACGTGAGGGTAACCGGCGCCCTGAGCCACTTGGTCCAGAGCGATCGATTTGGAAAGCGACCTTTGATTTCCGGTCGATTCATAAACTTCGTTGTCCAACACGATGTGTAGCAGGTTTTTAGGAGCGGCGGAAGCGATCATCGCCAGGGTTCCCATCGACATAAGGACGTTCCCGTCTCCGTCAAGAA
>CAZVZT010000042.1:0-3666 GCA_964631515.1 uncultured Nitrospinaceae bacterium | reverse complement strand
TTGATTTCCCCCATGATGATGTGTTCCGGCGCGTCTTTTCCGCCTTCGCCGCGCCAGCTCATTATCACCAGCACCGGGATGCGGTAAATGAGGTTGAGGGAAGTGAAGGCGTTGAGGCAGTAGCCCAGCCCCGAGTTTTGCATGAGCAGTACCGGAAGTTTCCCTGCGAGATAGGCGCCGGCACATAACCCAACGGCGGCGTCCTCCCGCACTGCGGGGAAATACGACGTTTGCGTGTCGTTCTCAAGAACGCGGATCAGGCCGGAAAGGAGGGAGCACGGAACTCCGGCATAAAAATTAAACCCTTTTGTAGAAAGAAGATCTGCGAATTGTTTGGACGACGCCATGGAGGTTCTTGGGGGCTTACCAGTTTTCGATATTACGTTCTCCGCCATAGCGGCTTTGCAGCTCATGGACGAGTTTTATGTACTCTTTGATTCCTTCCTGTCCCTTGAATTCTACTCCCAGATCACGGGCAGCCTGGTTGGACATCGGGACACCTCTCTCCTCGCCCATGACCCCCTCCACTTCACCGAACGAATCAACTATTTCACAGATCATTTTGCCGAGCTCAAGGTTGTGGATATGCCCATCGATAAGATGATAAGTTTTTCCGAAAGCCTCTTTGTTGCCGATGACTTTAGTGATCGCCTCGCACACCGCATCGACGGACACGTACTTGGTTCCCCCCTTTACGTCAACGTTGTAGTTGGTTGCAAGGAAGTCGATGGTCTGAAACCATTCTGACTTGGGAAGATCGGGGCGTGCTCCGTAAATGGTAACCGGGCGCAGGATGGTGATTTCGAAGGCTTGATCCTTGGCGTAAGAGAGGCAAGACGATTCAATCGAAGTTTTAATCTCTCCGTAGAGGGAAGCGGGTTGTGCCGGGTGGCTCTCGTCGAGCGGGTTCGATGCATCGACGGTGGGTAGAATCTTTCCGAACACGGCACAGGCACTTATGAAAATCACCTGCTTGACTTTGGCGCTCTTCGCCGCTTCAAGAAGGTCAATCGATCCGTTCACATTGACCTTGATCAACTCATCCTCTGTTTCGACAGGTCCGGGAAAGTGCGCGAGGTGAATCAATACCTCCGTCCCTTCGACCAGTTGCTGGAGGGATTCCTTGTCTTCCAAGCCGCCGATGATGTAGTCCACATCCTCGAAAGGCTTCAAATGGTCGACGATGCTGTTTTCTCGAATGAGAGCTTTGATGCTATTGGTGCTTCCGTCTGCATTGGGCTCGGACAATAATTTAATCAAATGGGATCCGACCAGACCGGTGATCCCGGTAACAGAGATTTTCATATCATGCTCCACTATCGTTTGGTTGTGAGAGAAACGAGCGGTCTTCGCCGCTGTTTTCCCCCTAGCCTGTTTTCTTTATAAAATTTTCCGAAAAAAATTGAATTAAAAAAGCAGGGTATCTAAAAGACTTGAAGTTTTTCAACCTTTTTTGAGAACAATCTTCGAGAAGTCAGCAATATGAGAGAACAGGAGGGAGATACATTTTAAAAGACGAAGCCGGTTTTTTCTTAGGTCGTCTTCCTTGGCCATGACCATGACGTGGTCGAAAAACCCATCTACGGCTCCTTTGATTTGGGCGATTTGCTCCAAAGCGTGCGGAAAATCCTTTTTCTGCAGGCAGTCTTCTACCGGACCTTGTATGCGTCGATATTCGTCGAAGAGTTTCTTTTCGGCGGGCTCCTTGAGCAATGAAGTTTGCACCTCACCTTCTGCCTCCTCGTTTAAAATACTCACCACCCGCCGAAAGGTCGTGGCCAATGGTTCGAAGTGAGGCTGTTTCTTTAAGTCGGAGAACGCGGCTACTTTTTGTTCAACATCGGTCAGGGAATCAATCCCGGCGGATAACACCGCATCGATTGCGTCGTAGGGAAATCCGTGCCCGCTCAACAAAGTTTTATACCGTTGCGAAAACAAATCAAGAGTATTGCTGCGCACCTCTTCGGGGTTCAACTTCAGCTTTTCCTGAAGCGGGGCAATGCCTTTCTCAATCAAGGCATCCAGTGAAATTTGCCATTTTTGGTCGAGCACGGTCTGGATAATGCCAAGCGAATGGCGCCTTAACCCATAGGGATCCTCTGAACCGGACGGGATAAGCCCTACCCCGATGCACCCCAGAATGGTATCCATTTTGTCAGCGATCGCTACGACGGCTCCGATCTCAGTGGAAGGAGGCTCGTCGCCCGAGAATGCGGGCCGGTAATGTTCTTTGATTGCGCGACCTACTTCGGGGTCTTCTCCGGAATAATCGGCGTAGTAACCTCCTATGACCCCCTGTAACTCAGGAAACTCGTAGACCATTTGTGTCACCAGGTCGGCCTTGCACAACCAGGCTGTTCGGGAGGTTTTCGCTGTTTTGTCAGGGCAAACCTCTCCCGCCAAAAATTCAGCAAGGCCGACAATACGGCTTACTTTTTCATGCGAGGTTCCCAGGTTTTTCTGGAACGTCACCCCCTTCAACAGCCCCACAAAATCTTCAAGTTTCTTTTTGCGGTCTTCGTCGAAGAAGAACCGGGCGTCTTCTAGCCGGGCTCTGAGAACCCGTTCATTCCCACGCTGGATTTCATCCCCGTCCCCCGGTTTCATATTGCTGATGGTGATGAAGTGAGGTAACAAGCCTCCCTCTTTTTTCGTTACGGGGAAATATTTCTGGTGATGTTTCATAGTGATGGTAAGCAATTCCCAAGGCAACTCCAGGTAACGTTCATCGAAGTCCCCCCGGATAGCGACTGGGTATTCGACGAGGTAGTTGACCTCTTCCAGTAGATCCGGATCAAGGGTCACCGTGCCGCCTACCTCGGCGGCGAGTACGTTCATCTGATTCACGATGGTTTGTTTTCTCGCCTCCGGGTCGACAAGAAGAAAGTGTTTTTCACAGGACTTAAGGTAGTCGGTCAATCCGACCACCTTAAAGGACTCCGGGCTCATAAATCGGTGTCCGTGTGAAATATCGGCACAGGAAATTCCATCGAAGTCAAATTTGAGGGGTTTTCCTCCGAACAAGGCGACGATCCAATGCATGGGCCGGGCGAAGGGGGTCCCACGATTTCCCCACCGCATCTTTTTTGGAAAGGGAATGGTGTTAATGAGTATTGGCAAGAAGGCATTCAGGATATCCTCGGTGGGCTGGCCGATTTTTTCAACCCGGGCGCAGACCACCTCTCCCTTGGGAGTGGTTTCGGTGCCGAGTTGGGAAATATCAATACCTTTTCCCCGGGCGAACCCCAGTGCCGCCTTAGTTGGTTTACCATCTGCGTCGTACGCCGCCTTGACGTTGGGACCCAGGTAAGTTTCCACGATATCTTCCTGCTGGCCGTCGACACCGGCAAAAGAAACCACGAGGCGGCGGGGGGTTCCGAGGGAGCGGCTTTCGCCACAACGGACCCGGTTCTTCTTAAAGAATGCGGACAACTCCTGCTTGAGATGGTTCAGGGCGAGGCCCATAAACCGCGAGGGAATTTCCTCGGTACCGATTTCTAAAAACAGTTCTGGCATGGATCGAGGTGGTTTTTAATCACACAAAAGGGAAGAAGGGGGTCGAGTCCGTCACTGGACCAACCGCGTTGCCCCCTAAACTCAAAGGGTTGATGATAGTTGATGCGGGCTATTTATCAAGCAGAAAATACGGGACTAGGCCTCTCCTTC
>CAZVZT010000041.1:0-8994 GCA_964631515.1 uncultured Nitrospinaceae bacterium | reverse complement strand
CAACAACCCCACGGCTTCCCCAGGATTCCGGCGAGAATCCGGAAGGTTTGATCACCAGTTCACGCTCTTTCTGCGTCAGCGGAATCAGCTCCTTCCAGCCCTGAACTTGCTTCCCACGCAAATGCAACCCGGGGATCACCCCGTGAGGCGGAATCTTGCGCGAGTCCAGAATCCAAGTGTCCGGAATAAGATGGGATAAGACGGCAAAAGTTTCATCACCTAGCTCTTTTTTCCATCGCGGGAGCAAGGCAGGGTGCCGAAACAGGGCAAAGGCGAGCTTCTCCTCAAGGTGAGGCTTGTATGGCGGGGTGGTTTTCACCCGTCCCTTTTTGTTGCTATACATCATCAGTTCCGCCTTGGGGATGTTTTTCAAATCAAACAATTCAAAAAACCGGTACAACACATCGATTCGCACATCCCTGCCCGCGTCTTTGATAAACAGCCCCTCTTCCCTGAAAATCACTTCTTTGGGGTGTACAGTGAATACGGGCAGACCTCTGTCTTTCAGGTGACCCGTCAAGTCGGCCATTTCTCTCCGGTAATCGCCAGCTTCATCCGAAACAACGATGACCACTGAACAACCTTTGTGTCCGGCAAGCGATTCGGCCATCTGGTAAAACACGTCGGGGATCTCCCCTTTTCCCGCACCAACGATGGAACCCCGCCCCTCAGAATATAACGTCATTAACCGGGCGGTGAGTCCAAATCCGCCGGGGACCGAATCCAGTTCCGTCACGGAGAATCCTTTTTCCGTCACCATCAAATCAGGCCGGATAATCCCTGGCAAGTCGCCGCGAAATCGTTTCATCCGAGAGTAGTTCACAAGTTCCTGTGGTTTCCCGGCATCCAAATACTCAGCGAACCAAGGAGGCAACTTTCCCTTGGTGCTGTCTAGGTAAAACTGGTTGAGAACAGTATAAAACTTGAGGAGATGTCCGCCTAGATCATGGAAAAACCGAATTTCCTCGGCGGTAAGATAATAAGGCTCTGGCGAGATACGCCAAGTGGGGCCAGTTCCGTTATCGTTGGAATCCTCGGAATAAAGACCCGACCGAACTAGGGAGGCTTCGATTTCGAGGCAAATGTTTTTTGGTTCGGTGATCATTCCAAAAGTCAGGCTAAGAAATCCCTTGTTAAATATCAATCTTAGCTAGTGGTTGGGTCGCTGAAAGCATCCCTCAACTTACAGTGATAGAACAAAAATGGGACATTTTTCATCCACTCGTACAGTATAAAATAGTTGCGACTTTCAACAAAGCTCATATTATTAAGTTGTTAGGGCAAGAACCCATCGAGGATAGCATGGAATCTCCAGATAATTCTACAGAGGGAGAGAATCTCGTTTCTCTATTCCCCCTTCCTAGTACTGTGTTTTACCCGAATACCCTTCTTCCGCTTCATATATTTGAGTCTCGATATCGCCAGATGGTCACCAGAGCGCTAGAGGGGGATAGCCAGATCGGAATGGTCTTACTCAAACCTGGATGGGAAAACGATTACTACGGGCACCCGGCAATCGTTTCGATCGGTTGCATGGGAAAAATCAAAAAGCACTCCAAACTGCCTGAAGGAAAATATAACATTCTACTTTGCGGACTCCACCGGTTTCGCATTCTCAAGGAAGTCCAGGGGGGGGTATACCGACGGGCCCGAGTCGAGCTTCTCCAAGAAGTCAATGACTGCGACCTCTCCTCTAAAACTTCACCGATCGAGAACCATGTGATTGAGCACCTAAAACAATACCTAAGACATATACCCGAAGGGGAAAAGATAGAGCAGGACCTGAGCCTTGAAACTTGCGCCACCTTAGCAAGTCTGATCGATCGCATTGCATATTCCTTCGACCCCTCGATAGAAGAAAAACAGGCATTCCTTGAAGAACAGGACGTCGCTAAAAGGGCGGACATCCTCCACTCCATGATCGACTTCAAACTCCAGCTCACCCAACTTTCCAGAAAATTCACGGGCAGTAGTGCTGACCCGCGCATGAACTAACAGACCACCTAAAAAAAACTAGTGCTTTACCCGGTCGCGCAAAACCTTCCACACTTGCAATCCAGCCAGATAAACGTTCCCCAGCACCACAATCAAAATCAACCCTAGATCCAGTCGGTCTAATAGTGAAAAAACCACCAGCCCCATGTTGTTCGTGCAGAGACATAGTGGGCTACTTAATGCTAGAAACATCTTATCCGCATACCAGCCGTCAACCAAAACTTGTGTAGGGTTCTGCCCTAACGCCAACCGTTGGCTGACCCGGTCAATGTACCCGATCAATCTATCCTGCCAGCCGTATACCCAAGCATGACAGCGTTGCAAAAAATAGACTAGGGGAGAAAGTTCCTTCCTCTCGTAAGATTCCCGGTCTTCTTTACTGATGTTTTCATCTACCCGGTTCAGACGGTACGATCCAGCGCGTGAAGAATAATTAACTAGGTAGAATACAAAATAAGAACAATGCAATAGACAGGTTAAAAGGGCAGCACCTCCAAGGAACCAGAACCATGGGTCGTTAGCCTCACTCACTAGTCTCCAGGTGATGGCAACGTACACCAAAACACTAACTATGAAATCCGTCAATGAATCTAGGAAGCGCCCTAGGCGCGACACCTCTCCCCTCGCACGTGCCAAGTTACCATCTACGTTATCCAGAAAAATTTTCCCATATAGAAACGCGGCGCCCCAGACCAAGCCTGAATAGGAATCGACCAGGTAGCATCCGGCTGCAGCCACTCCCATTAACAAGGAACACACTGTTACCTGTGACGCGGTCACCGGAAGTGGATACAGCCACCGCACGACCCATCGGTTGGGGAAATACCAGAGATCGTTCAGATCGAGGAACCGCGCATCCACAGGGAGCTTGTGCATCTTTTCAATATTGAAAGACATCGGGTCAGCCTTATCATGGCAGGTTCGGTTCAGCAGATACCACACACCTTGCAAGTGGTCGTGTCGCACACGGGAGTGACTCCCTCTTTCAGCCCGCGCTGATAATCGTCCCACAGAAAATCGTTCTTATAACCGTGATCGATAATATCCCAAGGTAGCGCGTCATTTTTTTCGTACTGCCGATAAACCAACGAATCAGCGGAAGGATGGCTGTCCTGCAATGACTGCTTCACATCACGCCCATTGGCAAGATATGCCTTAAAAAATGTCAGTAACCGACGGTCTCCGCGAGAAAGATACGTCTGTAGATACGCCTCGTTAGGCGAGCCGAAACTTAGTTTTAAATGTGGCAGGCGGCCCAAAGTTTTACGCATTCTCATGAACTTCTTTTTCAAGCTGGGCACCGACTCCATGGGGTGCCACTGAAACGGCGTACCGGGCTTGGGGATGAGTGGATTTAAACTAATAGTCACTTGGCCGATATTTCCCCGCCGACTGCAAGCGCTAATATAAGTTTTCATAATCCTCTCGACTAAGGCTATGAAGCAATCGATATCATCTTCCGTTTCTCCGGGTAAACCGATGATAGAATAAATTTTTAAATGAAGGACTCCCTTCTCCGTCAGGAACCGACATTTCTCAACTATAAAGTCATCCGTTGCTGCCTTGTTGATGACCCGGCGCATCCGTTCCGAAGGACCATCCACCGCCAAAGTCAAAGTCTTTTGCCCGCTTTTCAAAATCAGATCCACCAACTCGCCGGTCAGCGTTTCCATCCGAAGCGAAGAAAAAGATAGCATCTTCCCATCGGTAACAATCTTTCGGGCAAGGGGCAAGAGATCTGGGTGGTCGGTCACCGACGGTCCAACAAGTCCGACAGTGGAGGCCACCCCCCCCTGCTCTTCCAGTACACGCTCAAGCGACTGGTAGGTAAGATTTAAATCGGGCAGGCGCGGTGGGCGATAAATAAACCCGGCAGTGCAAAACCGACAGGCCCAAATACATCCACGCGTCACTTCCATCAGCGACATATCCTTGAACGCGGAATCTCCATTATGCACCTCCGAATGGGTGCGCAGGTCGGCAGAACGCTCTACCCAGTGCCGGTCGACTCGCTCGGGAATTCCTGGTTCGGTGCTATGTCCTATGAGGCTGTCCCCAGAGTAGTCTTGATGGTAGAATTGAGGAACGTAAACGCCACGGATTGTGGCAGCCCGGCGCAGCATTTCGCGCGGGTCATTCCATTCGGCGTCAGCAAATAGACGGAAGAATGGCTCTGTCAACCCCTCGCCTTCCCCGATGAAAAACACATCAATGCAGTCGGCGAGCGGTTCGGGGTTGATAAAAATCGCCGATCCTCCAGCAAGGACAAGCGGATGTGATGCGTTCCGCTCCTTGCGCTCTAAGGGCAACCTAAAATAATCTAAAATAAGGGCAACGTTCAGGTAGTCCGGCTCAAACGAAATAGAAAACGCGATCATATCAAAGCGATCTGGCATCCAACCCCATTCGTGAGACAGGCGCTCAGACGACTCTAGTTGCAAAACCTCCGGGTTCCAGTCAACGGGGAGGCTGTACTGGTCGCACTCAACCCCTGCAGTCCGGTTGAGTAGAGCATGCACCCGTTGGAATCCCAAGTTGGCCTGTGCCACATCCTTCGTGTTCGGGTAAACCAGCAAAATGCGAATCGGGTCGGCGCGGCGAGAAATATCAGTTTTCTGAACAGCGTTATCCGTTTCAATCATTTTCGTTTCATATCATCGTTGGATCGCTCCATAATACTCCAATTGCTTAGACGGAACCAAATTCCATATATATGATAAAAAAAAATCAAACTCCAAAAACACTTGGCGACGACCGCATGAAGGGATACCTTCAGAAAATCGCGACGGGCCCCAGGATGAGCAAGAACCTCACGGAAACGGAGGCCGAGGACGCGCTGAACCTTATCCTGAAGGGAGAGGTCTCTGCGGTACGCGCAGCTGTTTTTCTCGTCGCGGCACGGATGAAAATGGAAACGCTGGAGGAAAATATTGGCTACTGGCGCGCCCTAGATAAAACCACGATCCGAACCGCGGTTCCTTTGGACCGACTGATTCAAATCGCAGACCCATTTGACGGATTCAACCGCGTGCCTTATTTCGGACTGTACATCCCTCCGACGCTCGCCGCCATGGGGCTTCCCGCTTGCGGAAACTCTGCGCCATCACTCCCGCCCAAGTTAGGAATCACCTTTGAAAATATTCTAACCCGGCATTACGGAATTCCATCCACCGGCACTCATCAGCAGCGCATCAAACTGATTAAAGAGCTCCGCTTCGGTTACATCAATATGCAGGAGGCACATCCCTCGCTAGAGCGGCTGCGTAACCTTCGCGGTGAGATTGTTAAGCGAACAATGCTGTCTACGATGGAAAAAATGCTAATGCCTCTGCAGGTGCAAGCAGGCGGGAACTTCCTCGCAACCGGATACTTCCACCATGGATACGAAGTTCCCATGATGGCCGTAGCGCGGCTGAGTGGCTTCGACTGTACTCTCGTGGGAAACGGCATGGAAGGAACCACGTTGTACGGCGTGCACAAACCAGCGACCGTGTTCGTTGATTCAGGCAACAGTGAACCTAAAGAGGTTCGGTTCGACTTAGAAAAAATGTTTTTGAAGAAAACCGCATCGGAGATCAGCAGTACGTATGAAGGGCTGAAGGGGGAAGAATACGATTTGACAAAACTTACTGCCTGGGGAGAAGCCGCCCTCAAAAATGGCGCTGGCCCTGCCGCACCGCTCATCGCTTGCCAGGCGGGTATCCTGTTTCACCTTATCGGATCAAGCCTCTCGTTCCAAGAGGGCTACGATACCGCCCGTAACACGCTTTATAGTGGTACCTGCTACAACAAATTTATGAATTTTGTCGACCGGTGCCGCCGTTAACCGAGCACACCACTTAACCGGCCCCAGCAGTCAAGATGGATTCATTACCCACACTTCAGTTCTTCGATAAGTTCAGGGTCACTTCAACGTCTCCAGCAATTTGTCCGTTATTTACTCTCATTCAACAGCGGCTTCAGATACTTCCACACTGTTTCAGTCACAATAGTGTAGCCCGACCCCAGGGGATGAAGCCCGTCCGGTTGTGTGTGCTCGCGTTTTGCTGCGATGCCTTCCAGCAAAAAAGGAATCAGGGGAAGTTCGTACTTCTCGGCAAGACGCTCGTATACCTTTTCGAATCCAACCGAATACTCATCGCCGTAGTTTGGCGGTATCTTCATTCCCGCAAGAAGCACCTGCGCTGCGCTCCCCCGGCACACTGCAATGATCCGTTCAAGGTTAGACTCCATTTCCTCCAGTGACTGTCCGCGTAGTCCGTCGTTTGCACCGAGCCCCAGAATAACGATCTTTGGGTTATGCTTCATCAGCCAGCCAATGCGTCGCACGCCGCCCGCCGTGGTGTCGCCGCTTACTCCACCGTTGACCACCTGATGTGGATACCCGTTTTGCTTTAAGGTAACCTGAAGTTGCGCCGGATAGCTCTGGTTCTCTGGAACCCCAAACCCGGCCGTCAGGCTATCGCCGAATGCAAGAATCACGGGCGATGAATCTCCCGCCTGGGCCGTAGGGACCGAAAGAAGCAAGCAGGCCACCAGTAAACCTTTAAATGTAGCCTCGCTAAAAATTTTGCGGGTTCGGACAACATAAAGTATATTCATATTGAAAAGCCACAAGCGACCCAACGTGGGTCACCCCCCTAACTCCTCGACATAAGAGGGTAATTAACATCCTCAAACTTTATTTCCGATTAATACTTCTAAGTAGCTAGAAAACGGAGAATCAAATTGATCCGGATCAGTGGACTTAACAAATCCCTCCACGGTGGCGGACACCAAGTCGATATTATAAATGGAATCGACCTCACGGTCCCCGACGGACAATTTATCGTCGTCACCGGGCCTTCGGGAAGCGGCAAAACCACGTTGTTGAGCTTGATGGCTGGTCTAGACGCACCTACCAGCGGAACGATCTTGATCGACGATCAGGATATCACGAAACTCAATGAAGACGAACTAGCCGAACTGCGCGGGGAACGCTTCGGGTTTATCTTCCAGAACTTCCACCTCATACCCACATTGACTGCACTGGAAAACGTTGTCCTCTCCGCCGAACTCGGAGGCACCAGCAACTCACACAAGAAATCTGTCGACCTTTTAGGCGTGGTTGGGCTGGCCGAGCGCATGCACCATTATCCGGCGCAGCTCTCCGGTGGAGAACAACAACGTTTGTGCCTTGCCCGCGCTTTCGTTAATGAACCGGACATCGTGCTCGCCGACGAACCTACCGGAAACCTCGACTCGAAAAACAGTAACCGCGTTCTCGACCTCATGATGGAATTGCACCAAACTCGAAAGGCTACCGTAGTGCTTGTGACGCATGAACCTGACATCGCGAAAAAATCGCAACGCATACTCACCATGGCCGACGGAAAGATCGTTGAGGACACTCTGCCCTGATGACAACCGGACGACTGACCCATTTTCAACTGTTCACACTAGCTCTTGCAGAATCACGGGGCGCATGGAGACGGTTTATATTTTTCATCATATGCATCGCCGTCGGTGTCGGTGCGGTGATGACAATTAAAAGTTTTTCGACCCTCCTCAACAACGCGATCCAAGGTGAGTCTAAGGGACTGCTAGCGGCAGATATCGAGATCAGGGGAAGCTGGGAGCAGACTCCGGCAGACGTTGCGTTTCAACAGGAAGCCCTTCCGCAGGGGACAGAGTTTCAGTCCGTCAAGGAACTGCATGTAATGACTCAGCATCAAACTGGCAGCGGCAAAGCTTCGCTTCTTGTCGAACTTAAAGCGGTTCCCGCTCAAGCACCGTTTTACCCCATGTACGGAACCATCGAGCTTAATCCCCCACACCCGCTCAATGAGCTGTTATCCAGAAATGGAGCGGTGGTCGACCCCGCTTTCCTTCTGCGCACACACCTCAAAATTGGCGACTCATTTCAACTGGGGAAAACCCAGGTACGCATCAACGGAACGGTAGGAAAGGAACCTGACCGCATATCGCGAGCCTTTAGCATTGGACCGCGCGTTTTCGTCACACACACCACATTGCAGGAGGCCGCTCTCATACGTACCGGGAGTAGGGTCCGGCACCGTACGCTGATCCGCCTGCCGAATACCATCGAACTGGAGCAAGCCCTCGCAATCCTCGAGCAGGGCCTGAGCGACAAGGCAACCAGCTTGCGCACCTACAAAGATATGGAATCGTCGCTCAACAAGTCGATCGAGCGCATGGGGCAATATCTCAGCGCGGTTGGGGTCATTGCACTCCTTCTAGGGGGGATCGGCGTGGCCATGATCGTCCGCACCTTCATGGCGCAGAAGTTGGACACCATAGCTATCCTCACCTGTCTCGGCGCATCTTCTCACATTATTTTTAAAATTTACCTTCTGCAATCGCTCCTTCTAGGCTTGTCTGGAAGTGTTCTCGGAGTGATTGCGGGATACGGACTCCAGTTTTCCCTACCGCCAAAACTTTCTGGACTACTCAACCTGAATCTGGAACCTGTGTTCTATTGGGTACCCGCAGTCCACTCGCTCGCGCTGGGGATGATAACCACGCTTCTGTTTTGCCTTTGGCCACTCTTTTGCGCCGCAAAGACAAAACCGCTTTGCCTCTTCCGCAGAAATTTCGAGGAAGAGGTGTTATCACCGGGCACTCAATGGGAACGCTGGATGGCAGGCCTGCTTTTTGCGGCTATCATGGCAGGAATCGTTATCTGGGAGGCAGGGTCGATTAAGCGTGGTGCTGTGTTCCTGTTGGCACTGGGAGTTTCTACATTACTGCTGAGCGGTATCGCAGCGCTGGTTCTTAAAGGACTCAAAAACCTTCCACCACCTGACAAGATGACTGGGCGGTATGGATTCGCCAACCTGTATCGGCCCAACAATCAGGCGCGGTCCATCGTCACCTGCCTGGGGATGGGCATCATGCTCGTTCTTACCGTCCGGCTTGTGCAAATGGATATGATCACCATGCTCAAGGAAAACACTGAGACCCGCCCGCCCAATTACTTCTTCATTGATATTCAATCAG
>CAZVZT010000040.1:4711-9190 GCA_964631515.1 uncultured Nitrospinaceae bacterium | reverse complement strand
CCCCCTTCACCACCGATGATTTTGAAAGAAAAATCCGGAAGAAGTGGCAACGCAAAATTTCCATCTCGACTCTCAACAAGTTAAAGCGAAAACTTTCGAGCCATCATCGCCTCATCGGATTCGATTCCAATGACTTTTTGCCGGTTCCGGCCATCCTGCAAAAAATTGGTGGCCTTCCGTTATCCATCGGCCTAGGCAAGTTTGAAACCCGCACGAAAGTATTTTTCCCGGGGCACCGCCTCATTCCCTTCGTTTCCAACGACCAGACCGAATCGGATCTCACTTTCCTTGATCCCGAAGGGAACGAAATTCCCAAACGAAAACAATCCTTCCTCATTGAAGACATCATTCGATACTACCAGTATGCTGGCCCAAAACATTTCCCCGACGAAATCAAGGTCAACGAGTGGATTCCCGGAAAAAGTTCGCTGGTCGTAACCGCGTGGGACATCGCGTCGCTTTTGAAATCGGAGAAACTCAAAGAGGGCGACATTTTGTTGGTGAAACTCCTGGATTACGAGAAAGGGATTTTCCAGGTTCACCCCTGCACCCGGGGGGAACTGCGGGGCAGTCGACTGAAAACAAGATCGCTGTTCACTGCCATGGAAGCGGCGTTGGTGCGGCTGTGCGCAAGCGATGCATTCTGCTCGGCCGGACTCGAGAAGCAGCTCCTGTACACCCTGTTTAATGTCGACGAAAACCTATTGCGGGTGCCCGTCTTCTCCCTGACCGATTTCCTGGAATCGCTATCAGAGCTGGAGGTCGCAGCCTGTGAAGAGGGAGGGGGGAAACTGGTTCCGGGGTGGAAAAATAATCCCACTCAACGCAGTTACAAGGAAAAACCACGGGTCCCGAAAGGGAACGCCGGGTCACTGGACAAAATTTTCCGTGACCTGGGGCTGGCCTTCAGTGAGGACGAGTTCGTTTCCATTCTCTACGCCATCATGGAATCGGACACCTACAAGCTCGAATCAGTATTTAACGTGCTTTTCGGCGGTGAGGGAAAACTGTTTCACGACAAGCACCAGCACGAGGTCTTTTACCGCCACTTGAAAAAATTACTGCAAAAAATCTGCGCCGACCTCAAGCAGCCCGAGTCAAAACTGATCGCTCAACTGCGCCACCAGACCGTGGGGATCAAGCTAAGCCTCATCGAAATGCTACGGTTTCTTGAAGCGAACCAAGTGGGATTGAAAGATTTGCCGCCCGACCTTCTGGAAAAGATCAATGACCTGGATCACTTTTGCCGGGAAACGCTAACCCGCCTCGCCGACCGGTCCGGGAACCCGGATCTCAAATTCATTCGCGATGCCCGGCTTGCAATCAAAATCATTCTTCCCCACGCAGCATCCCTGGAGGAGGAAATTTTTTACCAACTGGGCATTTTTTAGCCTGACCGCACCCCGCAAGGTCACTCGATCGCCGCAGGCACATCCGCTTTAAAATCCACCCGCGTCCCCTCTCTTACCCTCGACACGGCCCTGCCCTTGAACGCATGGCCGAAGACTTCCTCGACCACCACAGTCACCCAGTCTCCCGGCTGAATCATTTCCCGGTCCCCGGTGAAATTGACCATCCAGTACTGGGGATTTCGCCCCTTAAAATCTGCGCCACGCTTGGAAGTCCGCCCTTCAACCAACACCTCCACCTCCCGGTTTAAAAACCCTCGCCCCTGTTCGCCCGTAAGCCGGTCCTGCAACTGCATCGTTCTTTGTAGCCGCGCCGATTTTACGGACAGCGGAACCGAGTCAGGAAAATCCTGCGCCGGCGTACCGGGCCTGGGACTGTAGCAGAACATGTAACTGCTGCTGAACCCCACCCGCTCCATCAGTGCAAGCGTATTTTCGAATTCCGCATCTGTTTCCTCAGGAAACCCCACAATGATGTCGGTAGACAAGGAAATGTCCGGCACCTCTGCCCTGAGTGCATCGATCAGGGCGATATACTCCTCGACCGTATGGCCGCGCCGCATTTCCTGCAGGACGCGGTTGCTCCCGCTCTGGACGGGCAGGTGCAAATGGTTGACCAGAACGTCGATGTCCCGGTAGGCCTCGATGCATTCGCGAGTAAAATCCATGGGGTGGCTGGTGGTGAAGCGCAGGCGCTCTACGCCGGGAATCGAAGCCACACGGTACAGTAGTTCATGAAAGGGGACGGGCTGGTCCAGCCCGCGCTTTCCGTAGGCGTTTACATTTTGTCCCAGCAAAATGATTTCCTTGGCGCCCCGAGACACCAGCAGCCGAACCTCCTGCTCGATTTCTTCGGCCTCCCTGCTTTTCTCTCGCCCCCGGGTGAAAGGAACCACGCAGAACGTGCAAAACTTGTCGCACCCTTTGATGATGTTGACAAAAGCGCTGGGCCCCGGGTGCAGCGGGGTTTCGCTCGAGAGTTCCGATATGTGGTAGTTTTTGGCCGAGTCGAAATGGGTCCAGACGACCGGGTGGTTCGTATTCCGCACCTCGTCCACGGCCTGGACAATGTTTTCGACACCATCAGGCCCCAGAATCAGGTCAAGGAAGGGCATTTTCCGCAACATCTGCTCCCCTTCCTGTTGGGCGAGGCAGCCCGTCACCCCCAGAATGAGGTCGGGGTTGGCCTCCTTGAGCGGCTTCAAACTCCCTGCCAGAGAGTAAATTTTCTGTTCCGCCTTTTCCCGGATCGAGCAGGTATTGACGAGAACCAAGTCAGCATCCTCCACCTCCCCGGTACGCAGGTAGCCGGAATGGAACAAAAGAAGCTCCATCCGGTTCGTATCCGCCACATTCATCTGGCAACCGTAAGTATCCAAATAGACTTGTTTCATGTGGAAAGACTCTAAGCGAAACCCCCTACTTTTTCAATCAGGAATTGCGCTCCCTAGGCGGGACTCCCGGGCAAGACCCGGGGGAGGAATAAATTAATATTAATTTATATAAATTTTAATTAACAATAATTGCTTCTAATTGATTTTAATGATTTTATTGACAAAAGTAACGACTTGGGCTATCCTACCCACATCTCTTGAAAATTTGCACAAAGTGTCTGCAGTTCGAGTCACCCGGAAACCGTTTCCCTATATAAAAGGAGGGTTCACGCTGTGATCAAGTCTAATTCTGTCCGTCAAATCCGCGAAACCAAGATGATGAGCAAGGCGGAATTGGCACGAGAAGCCAAAGTCACTGTCCAGACAATCGACCGTATCGAGAAAGGGTACGACTGTCGGCTGGACACCAAGCGCAAGATTATCCTGGCTCTGGGCTACAAACTAGCTGACCGGTCCAGGATTTTTTCGGATGAGGGTCAGGAAAGACCCGAAAGCAACTGATCCAAAAATGGAAAGTGGCCGAGTGTTTCTTTTGCCGCAGTTCAGCAGAAATACATTGGAATGACAACCGTAACTGAAGAGTAAAAATTCACATCCTGTACTCATTTGCTGCCGGGTTCACCTGGCAATTTTTAACCCATGAAAAGCTTAACCATCGATCTGACCGACAGGAGCTATGACATCCTGATCGGCCGGAACCTGTTATCGCGAACCGGGGGGTTGCTGTCCGACCGCTTGAATCCCAGTCGGGTAGTGATCGTCACCCACCCCTCAATTCGGCGCCTGTTCGGCGAAAAAATCGAATCTAGCCTGACCGCCGGAGGCCATATCCCCGAGTTCATTGAGGTTCCCGAAGGAGAAGCGTCCAAGTCGCTTCAACGGGCGGGGTCCATCTACGACCGCCTGCTGGAGTTGCATTGCGACCGGCAGTCGGCCCTGATTGCCCTGGGCGGTGGAGTGATCGGCGATCTCACCGGTTTCATTGCCGCCACGTACCAGCGCGGAATCCCTTTCATTCAGGTACCGACCACCCTGCTCTCCCAGGTGGATAGCAGTGTCGGAGGAAAAACCGCCGTGAACCATCCTCACGGTAAAAACATGATTGGCGCATTCTACCAGCCCCGGCTAGTGGTCATCGACCTCGAGACCCTGCACACCCTGCCGCCGAACGAGTTTCGGGCCGGCCTCGCCGAGGTGGTCAAATACGGCGTCATCGCCGACGCCAAGCTGTTCGCTTTCCTTGAAACGAACGCCACACGCATCCTGTCTCTGGACAATGACTGCCTAGAGCACATCATTGAAACCTCCTGCGCCATCAAAGCCGAGGTCGTCGAAAAAGACGAGCGTGAGAGCCGTTACCGTATGGTTCTGAATTTCGGCCACACCTTTGGCCACGCAATTGAGGCCCTGACCGGATATACCGGCCTGCTTCACGGAGAGGCGGTCGCCATTGGTATGGTGCAGGCGGCCCGGCTGTCGGAAGAAACTGGAAAGTGCTCCAGCGAAGTCTCCAAAAGAATCGTCGCCCTGCTGGAAAAATTCGGGCTGCCCACAGAGTCGCCTAGTTTGAAACCGACTGACGTCATCCAATCGATGTACCACGACAAAAAAACCGACCACGGCCAACTTCGTTTCGTCTTGGTGAAAGACATTGGTACCATCGAAATCGTAGACGA
>CAZVZT010000040.1:0-4611 GCA_964631515.1 uncultured Nitrospinaceae bacterium | reverse complement strand
GGCAGGTGGTGGGACGTTTTCAAAAATCCACACGGAAGGACCTCAACGAAGCCGTCGCGGCCGCAGACGGAGCTCTCCCAGCCTGGAGAAAAACGCCCGCCCCCCAGAGAGGGGAGATCTTGTTCCGCGTCGCCGAACTTTTGGTCAAACAAAAAGAATCCCTCGCCCAGAACATGACCCTGGAAATGGGAAAAATTATCAAGGAGACCCGGGGCGACGTGCAGGAAGCAATCGACATGGCCTACTACACTGCCGGGGAAGGACGTCGAATGCTGGGTGAAACGGTGCCCTCGGAACTCAAAAATAAATTCAGCATGTCGGTGCGAGTGCCAGTCGGAGTCGTGGCTGCCATCACCCCATGGAATTTCCCCATCGCCATCCCTTCTTGGAAACTCGTCCCGGCTTTGGTGTGCGGCAACACCGTGGTGATCAAACCGGCAAGCGACACGCCGCTCTCTGTTTTTAGTTTCGTCAAACTGTGCGAGGAAGCGGGTCTGCCGCCTGGTGTGTTAAACATGGTCACGGGCTCCGGAGAAGATATCGGCACCCCTCTCATAGACCACCCAGACGTGGACCTCGTCTCTTTCACTGGCTCGACCGACACGGGAAGCATCGTCGCCTCCCACTGCGCGAAGCAGATGAAACGGTATTCCCTGGAGATGGGTGGAAAAAACGCGATCGTCGTTATGGACGACGCTGATTTAAACTTAGCGCTCGAAGGAGTTCTGTGGGGCGCATTCGGCACAACGGGGCAGCGGTGCACAGCCTGTAGCCGGGTCATTGTTCATAAAAAAGTCCTCAAAAAATTCACTACGATGCTCCTCGAACGAACCCGGGCCCTCCGGGTTGGAGACGGACTCAACGAGAAAAACGAGATGGGTCCGCTCGTCAACGAAAGCCAACGGCAAAAAGTTCTCAATTACTGTAAAATCGGCGTGGAGGAAGGCGGGAAGCTCCTGACCGGCGGATCTTATCTTTCCGAAAAAAAATATAAGAACGGATTCTTTTTTGAACCGACCCTATTTGCGGACGTATCGTCTAAAATGCGGGTCGCGCAGGAAGAAATATTTGGCCCGGTCCTCAGCATCATCTCCTGCAAAAATTTGGACCACGCAGTTCAAATTGTAAACGATTCCAAATTTGGGCTGTCCTCTGCCATTTACACCCAAGACATTAACCGGGCGTTCAGGGCAATGGAATCCCTGGATACGGGAATCACGTACATCAACTCGTCCACAATCGGAGCGGAAATTCAGTTGCCCTTCGGCGGGACCAAGGGAACGGGCAACGGCCACCGCGAGGCGGGAACGGCAGCCTTGGAAATTTTTACAGAATGGAAAGCGGTGTACGTCGATTACAGCGGAACACTGCAGAAAGCCCAAATCGAAAACTGACGGGTCTTTTAACGAGTCCCTTACATAATCTGGTGACTTTCGCTTTATTCAGAATAACCCCAGAGCGAAGGACCTTCGAAAGGTAATCCTATTTTTAAATATTCTGTCTTATCGAGCGGCAGCAAAGGAAACTGCATCTACCTGGAATCCGACAGGGCGAAGGTGCTCATCGATTCGGGTTTGAGTGTTAAGGAACTGGAACGACGGCTGGCATCCATCGGGCGAAAGGCCGAGGAACTGGACGCGGTGTTTTTAACCCACGAACATTCGGATCATGTGAGCGGGGTCGGACCTCTTGTCCGCAGATACGGTATCCCGCTCTATGCCACGGAAGGGACAATGCGGGCAGGGGAAAAGTCCCTGGGCCGTACCACTCAATGTCAATTGATCCGCGCGGGAGAACCGGTACGGGTGGACGGCCTCGCGCTTGAGCCTTATGCCACGTCGCACGATGCCCGGGAGTCTGTGGCCTATGTAGTCCATTGCGAGAACCGGAAACTGGGACACGCAACCGATATGGGAACCATCACCCCAACAGCCCGGGAAAAATTAAAAAATGCCCATGTACTGCTTGTGGAATCCAACCACGATGTTGAGATGTTGGACGTGGGACCTTATCCCTGGTCGGTGAAGCAACGGATCAAAAGCAAACTCGGACACCTGTCCAATGAAGCGTGCGGGGACCTTTTAGCAACAGTAAGTCATGGCGGGTTGAAGCAGGTGGTGCTGATGCATTTAAGCCATACCAACAACCATCCGGAAATCGCCTACATTACGGCGCATCAGGCCATGGGGAGCCACGCCCCTCAAATGGTTTTAGCCCAGCAGGACCGGGCGACGGAATTGGTGGAGGTTTGACACCGCCTGATTCACAGGGCACAGCCGGCTTATGAGCACGCTTAAGGAAAAGATCGTAGGAAGCTGGTATGGCATGGCCGTCGGGGATGCCATGGGCCTGGCCATAAAAGGCCTCAAGGCCGCAACTGTGCGGCAGATGTTCGGGACGATGGACGGCTTCAAGGATGTGCGTCCCTTTCTCGGCAAGGGTATTAAACGGTTCAAGATGCCGGGGCTGTACGGAGCTCAAACTCAAAGCGCGTTGGCCGCAGGCGACTGTCTGCTCAAAAACAAAAAAAGCGGGGCGCAGGAGATCTCCGAACTCCTCGCTCAATTGAGCACCCGAGGACCTGAACATTATTTTGGGGCCTACCGACACCCAGAAGCCGGGTTCGGAAAAACGGTTAGTTCTCTGTCTGAGCACCCGTCACGGGGAACCGCGGAGCACCGCGAACCCAACGCTGTGTTCTCGGTTATGGGAATCCCTGTGGGGCTGCTCCACCGAGACCGGATGGACACGGCACTCCGGTTGGGTGTGGAAACCGGGTTGCTGATGAGCCGTAATTTATCTGAGGTCACAAGCGTTGCGCTTGCCGGTTACCTGGCCTCCCAGCTTCTACCGATTGAACCCGGGGAACAGGACGTGCCTCTAACCGGGAATGACGCGAAACAGGTGGTGTCCGATGCTGAGGAGTTTTGCAGGAAGGTCGAAGCCCGATTCAAGGAAACCGCCCCTGATCTATGGAAAGAAACACCAGAAACCGAACGTGGTGCGCTGGAAAAAACTTTGCGGGGCCTGCGCGAACACTGGGATTTGAAGCTTGAAGACGTTCTGGGCTGGATTGTCCAAAACGCATCGGATCGTCTCAAATTAAAAATAGCGTATCCAACCCAGGGATATGTTTTAACTTTATTTCCGCTGGCCTTGGTTCTGGTTTTGCGTGAGGGTAGGGGGTTCAATTCGGCTTTGACGCTCGGGCTCAACATGGGGAAGGAAGCGCACAAGACGGGAGTTCTGGTCGGAGCCTGGGCGGGAGCGCTCTACGGGTTTTCACGGATACCCGATTTATGGCGATCAGGGCTGGTCAATGGCAAGGAAATTCGCCTGCGCGGCGAAGGCCTGTTTTCTGGCCGACTCCCTAAAGTGGCAAAAGATTTATGCGAAATGGAGTCGGACCTCACAGCCAAAGAATTTGAAGTGGGGAAAAAGTATTTCCCGAAACTAGCTTCCAAATTCACGCGCCCAACCCCACGACCAGTGCTTTCCTGGGAAGATGAAGAAACTAATGAGTCTGATATTCCGGAAAAATCCAACGTGGCAGGATGGAGAAAATTTCAAAAGGACAAGACACGGGCAAAACGAGACCGAAGAAGGAATTTAAAACCCGAAAATGCCGATCATTAACCGTAGGGAGTCTTGTCTACTTTCTATGATTTGGGGAAGAAGAGTAAAGCCCGTCTCTCCGAAGATGTTCCGGCAACCAACTAAGTAGCGGCGCTGTGTTTATCTGACCTGAATGCCGGACCGACAGGTGACTCCCCCAAAAGCTCCGCACCTTGGACAAGTTGCCGCCCATTCGGCAAGAGTCCCACCGCACTGGTCACATTCGAATTTCAAAATGGCATTCCGCACCTGATTGGACGCAAGCTGCAATGCTTCCTGGGAATGCTTTTCGTTCCGCTGTTTCCGATAGGCTTCGGCTAAAAGGAGGGAGTGAAGAAGGGACTTCTCTGAACCTGAGTTATCTTCAATGGTTCGAATCGCCTCCTCGGGGTTGTCCTGCTCCAGGCACAGGGCACCCAACAAAAGGCACAGTGTTTCCCGGCAGGAATTCTGCGACGCTCGAATCGCGTCCTCATAAAACCTGATCATCTCTTCCGCCTGATTCGACTCAAGTTGTAGCTTTTCCATCCGCACAAGACATACCGGAGACCGGGTATTTTCGTAACCCGATTTCCATGTCTTTAAGGCCGTTTTTTTGTTCCCGGTTTTTACGTAGATATCACCCAGCGCAATATAGGCCGGCAGACACTGGGCATCTTCCCGGATCGCCCGCTTGAACTCCGGAGCCGCCGCCTCGAGATTGTCATTGCTGAAGTAACGCATCCCGTTATTACAGATATACTGGCCGAGAAGCTTTTTCTCTTTTTCTTTTTCTTCTGTGTCCTCTATTCGAGAGATTAATTTTTTTTGAACATCCGACACCAAGGCCCAGTCCCCGGTTTTTAAGTGAGTCGCACGCAAGCGGTAAAGAGGCCGGGGAGAATTCTGGTCAAGTTTCAGGATCTTCTCCAGGGTCTCCATTTCCTCAGCGTTCATCGCCATGGCGGCGTAATCATCAGCTAGGCTGTAGAGAACCTCAAGGTTATCGGGAACTAT